>JAYYHM010000235.1:0-9351 GCA_036148415.1 Planctomycetota bacterium | reverse complement strand
TTCCATCGAGATAGCAAGCTACAAATGAGCATCCTGGTTGACGGTAACACCAAAGTCATCTGCCAAGGCATCACCGGTAATGCGGGCACTTTCCATTCACTTGGGTGTCGGGAGTACGGTACCCAGATGGTCGGTGGAGTGACCCCTGGCAAAGGTGGCCAGAACGTTGAGGGTATCCCCGTTTTTGATACGGTAGAGGATGCGGTCCAAGAAACTGGAGCGAATGCCTCCATGATCTTCGTGCCTCCCCCTTTTACCGCGGATGCGATTCTGGAAGCGATCGATGCCGGTATCGAAGTCATTTGCGCTATCACTGAAGGCGTTCCCGTGGTCGACATGGTGAGGGTCTATGAAAAGGTTCGAGCAAGTGATTCCGTATTGATTGGCCCCAACTGCCCCGGAATCATTACACCCGGTTCCTGCAAGATTGGCATCATGCCGGGCTATATTCACCAGCCTGGAAAAGTTGGAGTGATGAGTCGCAGTGGTACACTCACCTATGAGGCGGTGTGGCAGACGACTAATTTAGGATTGGGGCAAAGTACTTGCGTTGGGCTCGGTGGTGATCCCATTGTGGGAACAAGTTTCATTGATCTCTTGAAACGATATCAGGACGATGATCAGACCGAGGCAATCTTGATGATTGGTGAAATCGGTGGTTCCGCAGAAGAAGAGGCTGCTGCATTCGCTAAGGCAAACGTCACCAAACCTGTAGCCGCTTTCATCGCAGGCCGCACTGCCCCTCCTGGTAAAAGGATGGGACATGCGGGAGCCATCATCAGTGGTGGAAAAGGCACGGCCGAAGAAAAAGTTGCAGCGTTAGAGGACGCGGGTATCGTGGTTGCACCCACGCCAGCAGACATGGGGAAAGCAGTAACTCAGGCGATTGCTAATGGTTAACTTGAAGATCATGCTCGTTATTCAGATGTCAGTCGCTTTCCAATGGGTAGCGGCCGTTGGTGTCTATAAGATGCGTTGAGCTAACCAAACCGTAACTTCCTTAGCTACCGCCAGCGGGGTGCCGCAGAAAGTGCACAAGTTGTATGAGTAGCGGGCTATTCAAGCTTGTCTTTCGTGGTGCGGAAGGCTTAGTTCCTTTGCGTCAAAGCCCAAAAATGTCGCTTATTTTAGACGCTGGATTGCAGCGGATAGGTAATAGGCCATCAGACATCCTCGTGCCGACCAAGCTGCCGTTCGTATCCAATTGCTGGTTACCAGTCTCTTGTAGGTCACAAGATCGAATCCATCTAGAAGTCGTTGGTGCGCTGGAATCTGAAGAGCTAAGGTGGAGAGCCAAATCACCCCAACCAATCCTAGGCCAACCCAAGCCACCGGCCGCGGTAGATAGGATGGTGTCATCCAAATAAGTGCGACAGTTGTCGCTATCTCGATGAGCATAGGGATCCCGACGATCGGTGTGATCAAACGATTGTGCTCCGCTTCGTAATGCTCAAACGCCTCATTGCCCACGCGGTCAAAAAGGTTGTAATGGACGATCTGAACCATCCAAATCAAGCCAACCATGTACCAGGTCGCAATCAGATTGAAGATGAAAAAAGTGTGGCTGGTCATGTCTTGAGCACTTGATCTTCGGAGCGTTTACGATCACGGCCTAAGGTATAGCGAAGGAATTCGCCAAGGTCGGTGAATCGAAATGGGTAGTCGGAATGCAGCAGTTTCGAAGGAAGGACTCTAGCGCTACTCAGTAACAGACCCTCAGCCATTTCTCCGAGAGCAAGGCGAAGCATCGGAGCGGGCGCTGGGAAAATTGCCGGCCTGCTGATTGCTTGACCCAAGGTTTTGACGAACTCTTTATTTTGAATTGGATCTGGTGAGACAAAGTTCACGGGGCCATCCACCTCGTCACTCTTGATGCAATGGTAGATCCCACCAATCGCATCATCGAGTGAGATCCAACTCCACCATTGTTTTCCAGAGCCCAACGCGCCTCCCAGGAATTTCGCGGGGGTGAGCATCTTCTGCAGCGCTCCACCTTTAGGTGAAAGGATGATTCCGAACCTTGCATGAACAACACGAATCCCCGCATCAATCGCCGGTTTGCAAGCTTCTTCCCACTGCTTGCCTACCTCAACAAGAAAACCCGATCCCGTTGCGGTTGCTTGGCCGAGATGCGATTCCTCGTCAAGTATTTCCTCACCGCGGTTGCCGTAGATACCAGTTGCTGAGGCGCACACAAGGACTTTGGGTGGCTGTTTTCGCGACGCAAGTAGCTCGCAGAGCTGCCGTGTTTTCTTGACCCGACTCTCTCGGATCTCTTTTTTCAGGCCATTGTTCCATCGACCCGAGGCAATTGATTTTCCGGCGAGGTGCACAACCGCATCAAAACCAGAAAGAGTTCCGTCCTCAGGTGATTCAGACCATGGTGCTTGTTCATCGGCAGTTTGTTTCTCTCGCCGTACAATTGGCATAACCCGATGACCGAAAAGCCCCAGCATATTGCTAAGTGATTGTCCTACCAGTCCGCTACTTCCGGAGATCGCAATACTGAGACTCTGTGTATCGTATCGAGAATAGAGCTGCAGGTCATTCTGGGTGACCCGATGACGGTAGGCAAACATTGCCTCGATGGTCTTAAGTGCTTGTCCTGAGCCAAAAAAGTCCCCCAGGCCTCCAAGAGGTAGACGGTATTCAATCTGATCCGTCAACACACTCTTAGCATCTGTTGTGGAATCATCGATTTCACAGAAACGGTGTTGATGATTCCAAAGGGAAAATGGTCCAGAGAGTTGTGTGTCGCAGAATCGCTTAGGTGGTTCATAGTCGGTATGCTCCGCTACCCAACGCACAGGAATCCCCGCAGCAGATGCCTTCAGAATCACACGGCTGCCCGGTTTTAATGACTGGTCGCTGTGCTCCACTTTCACACTTTCCCATGGTGGGATCAGTCGGTTCAAAGCTCCAGGTCGATCGTGGTAATGGAATGCCGCCTGAGCATCTACCGGAAGTTCCTGCCTAGCGATGTAGTGACGGATCTTTGACATCAGAGGGTCGATAGTACGTGTTAGTGAATACTAGCTGTGGGTTCGCTACTATTTTCCTTCTTAGTCAACTCGTTTAGCAGACCGAATGTTCATATGGCGTTTGCCCCCAAGGCATGGGATGTTCTAGGTTTGAAAATTGACCTTGGTGCTCCGAACTTGGGTTTTTGTGATTGAATGCCTAGGAGAGAATCTGCTTGATCGGCTGTCCCTCGCTACGTTTGATAGGGCGTCCGATTGGCGTTTGGTATTCCAGGTGTGGACTAATACCCAGAGCGGTATAGATAGTTGCGTGCAGATCGCTGATCGTTACAGGTTTTTCAACGTGAGCTAAGGTGTTGGCAGCATTAGGGTTGGGCTCCGGATCCGTCGCGCCATAGACTTTGCCTTTGCCGATTCCACAGCCAGCCAGAAACATTGAGAAGCCATGCGGCCAATGATCTCGGCCTTCGGCCGGGTTGATCCGCGGTGTCCGGCCGAATTCACCGCCGCAGATCACCAGCGTTGAGTCCAGTAGATCACGTTCCTTTAGTAGATTGATCAGTGAAGCTAGGGCGGGGTCAAGTGTTTTACACCCTGCAGCTTGCAGGGTGTGATTGGTGATGTGTGAGTCCCAGCCACCCAGGGTCACTTCTACGCACCTCGTGCCTGATTCGATCAATCGAACTGCGGCCAAACATCCACGACCGAATGATGAATCTCCGAATGAATTTCTTAATTTCAATGACTCTTTCGATATGTCAAAGGCGTCAAGTTGCTCACTTGACATCATTTTAAGAGCTGCATCCGTTGCCGTTTTATGCAACGTTCGTTCCATCTCAAGTTTCCGCAATCTTCCACGTTGGAATTCGGTTTCAACGATGGAATACAAATCATCAATTCGTTGAGAGTTGCGTTCTTGTGATACTCGGTTTTCAATATCTGGAACGGGTTGAGCTGGATCATTGATTTTGAAAGCGTCGTATTTAGCACCCAGAAATCCACCCACTCCGGGACTATTTTGCGGCACAATCGAAATATGTCTTGGTAGCTCCGCTGCTTCCTCGTTTTCGTGGCAAATCACTGCGCCAATGGAAGGATGGATTAGCGTTGGGTCAGGGCGAAATCCCGATTTGATGTTGTAAACGGCCCGTTCATGGTCACCCTCTTTGCTGGTGAGACTTCTAATCAATGTGGCGTGGTGCATGATCTCTGCAGTTTGCGGCAGAAGCTCGGAGATCATTAAGTCTGGAACACGAGTTCGGATAGCGCTGGCTTCGCCGGAGTACCGACTGTTGGGATGTGGATCAAACGTCTCCCATTGGCTTGGACCACCCTCTAGCCAAAGCAGGATTACATTTTTCGCTTTGGTTCCGGATGGTTCCGGATTCGCATCTTCCTCGGCGAAAGCTCTCGATATCGTGCATAAGATTGACCCTGAGCCAGCGGCTCCGAGAAGGTTTCTTCGGGAAATCCTATGATCTCCAGCGTGCCTTAGTGCTTTTCGTGTGGCGAAGTCCATTTATCGTACCATCTCGTTTGCGATTAGTTCTTGGAACCCAGTTCGATGAGTAAAATTAAGTCGTTCGTTGTAACAAGAATCTTCGCGGATCAATGATTCCACGTCAGCTCACTGCTATTGGTCAAAACCCACATTAGATCTTCAATCGCCTTGCCTCGATCGTCAGCGTCTCGAAGTCGTTGACTGAATCGCTCTTGTTCAACCTCAGTCGGATAGCGATTGAGAGTGCATAGGTATGCTGAATGAATGACCATCTCGTCGTCTTGAGCAAACATGGCAAGGTGACCTGTAGTATTCAGAATAGGATTAGATTCGATACTCTCATGGACCATTTTTCCATTCATCATCAGTAGACGCTGTGTGATGGTAACGTGTTCTGAATCAAATTCGTCCTCTCCTCGATCTCCGAACCTTTCTACAAACTCGTTGGTTGCAATCAATTTCTGAAACTGAAGCAGAAGAGAGGAATCGCGGTCGGTCTTCTTGATTCGACTCGCCTGAATAATCGATCCGGCTACCTGCTCAGGACGTAATTGCGTGAGTGGGAAAACAGCATAATGAAATTCATGTTCTTCGGTGACTTGGAAGTCTGCTCGGCTGTCCACTCGAAATGCTTGGAGTCCCGTAATCACTGTGATAAGGCGTCGAATGTCAAATCCATGATCGATAAAGTCTTTCGCCAGTGCGTCCAGCAGAGGGTGAACGGTTTCATCCAAAGGAAGGTTGTCTACCGCCTCGCCCATGGGTTTTCCGTATAACAATGTCCAAACATGACTGACTGCCGATCGGGCAGATTGTTGATTCTCCGGATGGGTGATCCATGAAGCGAGTTGATGCCGTGGGTTCGTCTCGGTACCGACGAGATCTTCACCGTAAGGTACTTTCGGATTGACAGTGATCTCTTCTGTTTCATCTAGATATTGATAGCTGTAATCGCAGGTGCCACTTTTGATGCCCTGCAGGCCGTTCGTTTTTGCTGCGGTGAAAAATGCTGCCAGTTGATGGAAATCCTGTTGCTTGCCTTCTCGAAGTTCATTTGCATCCCCAAGATTGACATTCCCCAAAAAGTCGTCATGACACTGGAGGCAATCAATCCGCAAGCCGAGGAATACTCTCGCTGTGCGAGCGGCGAGTCTTACTGGGTCGGCATTGCCGTCATTGCTATCGAAGGTGGCGGTGTAGAAGTTCACTTCGGGCCGATCCGTCCACAAGCCTTCTGCTGTAAGTAGATCATGTACGATTTGATCGTAGGGGACGTTTTCCGAGATCACTTCTGCAAGCCAGATTCGGAATCTTCTTCGGCGATAGGTGATAAATTGCCCCCCATCAGTCCCCACCAAATAGCGTGCCCATCGCTCGGCCCAATAATGATGGTGTCGGGAATCCAGTAACAGATTTTGCAGATGTGTTTCCTCTCTCTCCTTCTGAGGGAGTTGCTCGAGATTGCGAATTTCTTCAAGAGAAATTCCGCTTCCCACCAAAGCCAAAGAGAGACGCCTACAGACGGTCAACCAATCCGCATGATCGGCCCTTTGCAGCTCCGCCTCCTTCAAGTCCTTCAAATAAATTTCATCCAGCACTGAGATTGAGCGATTGATCTCTTGGACTTCAGGGATTGACCACTCTTCTCCGGTGGATGAATGGATCGTTGCACCTAATCCGTCGTGCTGTTGTGTTTTCCCAAGACTTGAGATGAAGCGAGTAGGCTCAAGGCCTTGGCTCAGTGACGGTGTGGATAAACCCGAACTGAGAAACCTGTAAGCGAGGAGGATTACGATCAAAAGCCAGGACCATCGCGTCAACTTTACGATCGATGATATGACAATACGCATCTCGGAGGGCCTTAGGCTTGATAGTGAGCCGGTCGTTTGAGGAGCGATCTATCAGTCAAGTCGAGGACTTGACCAAGGTTCATTTGAATTTTTCAATTCTACCTGCTGATTCGTTAGATACGCCTGATTCTCGCTAATTATTCTTGCAAAAGGCTCAGTTTTATTTTCTCGCCCGTTTCAATTGATTTGGATGCAGCATCAAGGATCAGTGCTGTATCGATGGCTTGCGATTGAAAATCAGTCAAAGCATTTTCGCTGGCGAATGTCTTGATCATATTTCGTTCTTGGTTTCCTTCAAAGTTATAACTCTGAACTTGTCCGGATGCTTCGTGGATCCAGCAGCGGGTGGGGCGGTCATGCCAGGGTCTAGTGAAGTCGTCGCAGATCAGAGATGCAACGCTACCAGCAACCTCGAACCATTTCCGGGTAGCGGCGTCATATCCGCACGAGACGGTCGCGGTGACGTTATTGTCAAACCACATCATCGCGTTCAATCTCTGAGGCACGCCTTTATGAATCAATGAATCTGCATAGATCGCTTTAGGTTTTTTACCTGCGAAAAAACGACTGAAACCAAAGACATACCAGCCCAAATCCAGGAGGCATCCACCGCCGAGTTCTCGGCTTAATCGATGATCCTGCGACTGGAAGGGTTTGTAGAAAGAAAGGGCCGCGCTGAGATGGCTAACTTCGCCGAGGGAGCCGTCCTTGACCCATTTTGAAAATTGATCGGTGCGCGGGTGATGTAGCCAACCGGTTGCATCAAGCCATCGCTTGTTGTGAAAAGCTCTTTGGATTTCTAGGGCTTGGTGGTGGGACAATGCAAGCGGCTTCTCGCATAGCAGATGCTTATCGTGCTCCGCAGTCGCAAGTGACAATGGATGATGAAGTGAGGGTGGAAGGGCGATGTAAACCGCATCCACGTCATCCCGTTTGATTAATTCATGGTATCCCTCGACGGGATTCGGGATCCCGTGCTGATCAGCGCACCATTTTGCACGGCTCCGTTCGCGACTCGCAATGGATGTAACTTCGGTCTGGTTCGTCGATTGCAGATCTGCAATAAGACGCCGAGTGATGCGACCTGTGCCTAGGATTCCGAATCTCATTTTTCTTTGCATCTGATTTTCTGCTTTGTCTCGGCACCAAAAAAATACGGCTGGTCATACTTAAGAAGTATGAGGGTAGGTTAGGATTTTGGCGAATCGGTGGTTGCAGAGTGCTGAATTCATTGTCTCTAGCCCTTCAGCGGTCGGCTGAGCCCTGCTGATTCACTTCTGCGTTATGATGATTTCGTTTTCACGTGTTCTGCTTCGAGCTTAGCCGTGCTTTGAATAATTCGAAATACTAGATCAGAGTCTTTGTCGTTGAATAGCAAACGGGCAGACAACAACACGCAAAATGACATCAAGATTCAGGATCCTCCCACCACTGTCTTGGGGATCCTAAAGCAGCTCGGACCTGGCCTCATCATTGCTGGATCCATTGTTGGATCCGGTGAATTGATCGCAACGACAGCTGTGGGCGCTGAAGCGGGTTTTACTTTGATGTGGCTGATCATTGTCGGCTGCATGATCAAAGTCTTTGCGCAGATTGAATTTGGCCGCTATACACTCATCCACGGACGTACCACACTTGATGGCTTGAACGAAGTTCCAGGTCCCCGATTTGGAGTGAATTGGATCCTCTGGTATTGGTTGGTAATGTTTTTGGTTTCTTTAGCTCAGTTAGGCGGTATTGTCGGTGGGGTTGGGCAGGCTGTCACCATTAGCGCTCCGTTAACCCAAGAGGGGAAGGCTTACAATCGCTACCAGGAACTTCTGATTGAGCAGCATGTGACACGTAGTTTGATCACCCGGCCGAGTGTGGATTCCGCTGACCCCGATAGTGTGGAGGCTGCTCGCTTACAGAAAAGGTTAGAGGCCTTAACGCTGGAAATCGAAGAAGTAGAGCAGCCCTTCCGGCGTACGCTGGCCTATCAGGAAGCGATTAGGATTCGGCGCCAGTTAGAGCAAGAATATTCGAAAGTCGAAGAAGGAGTGGGTGCTGGTGCTCTCGAGAAAGATCGTCTTGAAAATCGGCTCATGGACGCTGAGAAAACTGAACAGTCCTTGAGGGGGCCATCCCAGTCAAATGATGAAATTCTTTGGGCAACCCTGATCACAATCAGCAGTATGGTGATCTTGGTCTTGGGTCGGTATCAGCTAATTCAGCTCTTATCTACTGTGTTAGTCGCCGGTTTCACATTCGTGACGATTGCTAACCTGATTCATCTGCAGACACTCCCTGAGTGGAGAGTGGGATGGGACGATCTGGTGCACGGCCTGAGCTTTCAGTTTCCGAGTACGGAGACGGGAATGACTACTGCGCTGATGGCCTTCGGTATTATCGGTGTTGGAGCAACCGAATTGATCCAGTATCCCTATTGGTGTTTAGAGAAGGGTTATGCGAAGTGGGTAGGGCCACGCGATAGCACCGACGCGTGGGCTGCACGTGCTCGAGGATGGCTGAGAGTGATGAGATGGGATGCGTGGGCTTCCATGCTGGTTTATACATTCGCCACCGTTGCCTTTTATCTGCTCGGCGCTGCGGTCTTGAAGAGGGCAGGATTAAATCCAGAAGGTTCGCAGATGGTCCGAACACTGGCTGAAATGTATGTGCCAGTTTTTGGGAAAGCCGCGCACGCGATATTCCTGATTGGTGCTTTCGCAGTACTCTATTCCACTTTTTTTGTGGCAAACGCCTCAAATGCGAGAGTCTGTGCTGATGCAATGAGGGTGTTTGGTTTCTCCAAGGGCACCGAGAGGGCTCAGAAGTTTTGGTTGCTTTTCTATTGTGGTTTGCTTCCAGCATTGTGTTTAATCGTTTACGTGTTCGTGCGAGCACCAAAGCAACTGGTTCTTGCCAGTGGATTGATGCAGGCGATTATGTTACCGATGTTGGCGATCGCTGCTTTATATTTCCGGTATCGTCGGCTGGATCAAAGGCTTATGCCCTCGCTCGGCTGGGATTTTGGTTT
>JAYYHM010000234.1:0-9473 GCA_036148415.1 Planctomycetota bacterium | reverse complement strand
TTATGTTGCGACTAAGTATAAGCATGCCGAGCTCTTCATCGCGGGGATCTCCCTTGGTGGTGCTCAATTATTGCGGGCGGTTGGGAGAATAGGAGCTTGTCTGGAGCAGGCACCAGTTTGGTTTCCAAGATTAAAGAAAGTAGCTGCCGTCGCGCCGCCGATCGATTTGATTCGATGCAGCGATCACATGCAGAAGTTGAAACTTCGTCTCTACAACTATTACTTTATTCGGTCTTTACTTCAAAGATTGCCAAAGCGTCTCCAAAGTAACGCAGCCTTTCAGAAGGAAATGCAACTTCCCAGACCGCGTACTCTGCGTGAGCTAGATGACCGATTCACTGCTCCGCTGAGTGGTTTCAAGGATGCGATCGATTACTATCAGAAAACCTCCTGCAATCAGGTGACAGGGAAAATTACCGTGCCCACGTTGGTATTGGCATCACGTGATGATCCGATCGTGCCCTCAGATTGTTTTACAGAGGATCCTTCTATCTGGTCCGAGACAACGCATCTAGTGCTCACAGAAAAAGGAGGTCATGCTGGTTATATTGGACCCAAAAATATCTGCTGGATGGACGAGATCATCGAGCAATGGTTGGTGGGAAGTGCTCATTGAGCACATGGCTCCTTTGCCCATTTTTCGATGATCTCTGTTGCTTGATAATCTGCTCTGCTCAAGATTTGCTCGTCCAAACTGGATCGGGTTGTATCTCATCGCTAACGGGAGATCCTTGATCTGCCCGCCCACTTCCTTCGAGTCGACTGATGATTTCGATATCCATATCCTCATTGCAAGCGATTTGGCAGCTTAATCGAATTCCGGGTTCATTCATTTCGCGAACTCTGAGCGTCTCTTTTTCCGCTTCCGTTATCTGATCGGGTTCACCAGAGAGGATTTTGACACGGCAGCTGGTGCAACGTGACTGGCCACCACATGCGTGCAATTGATCTACATTGGCATCTTCCACGAGTGCTTTGACCAGGCGTTTTCCTTCAGCCACTTCAAATTGTCCGACACCGTTTACATTTAGCTTTGGCATGTCTGGGGTTGACCTTGATGATGATTTTAAGAGTTTGTGATTCGGGTGATCTATTTCTTATTAAAGAGCGTAGCACAACGTCCTGTTTACGCACCTAATTCGCGTAGTTTGGGTTCCATGGCATTTGCCTGTCTATAAAATCCTAAGTCGTTTGGGTGAGAACCATCCGTGGTATCGTCTCGATCCTCACCTAAAAGATGATCTCCATCAAGATAGCTGATCTTATCGTGTCCATTTGCAACAAGAGATGCAAATGCTGCTTTTAATGCACTCCGACTATCGTGATGGCGTTTCTGAAGCGAAGGTATAAACGGGGAGTGTGCGTAGGTTCGATCTTCCACCAAAAGAATCGGAGTATCGGGGCGTGCTTCTCGCAGTTGTAGAACCAGTTTCTCAGCACGGTCTGCAACCTCTTGCCCTACCATATTAGGTAGGCAGTCAATGACGTAGATGAGTGGATCAAGCTCACAGAGGAACTGTCCCACCTCCCGTTCCATTCGTCCATTCCCTGAGAAACCAAGGTTTATAATCGGGTGTCCGAGTCGTCGACCAAGTATTGCCGGGTGCGGCATGCCCGGCCTGGAAGCGCACGCGCCATGCGTGATTGAGGTTCCGTAAAACACAATGGGTTTGCTTTTTCGAGGTGGGATTGGTTGGAACGTGTTGCCCTCTGGCACTCCAAACCTGAGCGATTTAGTTCCGTTGTAGAGTGGAAGGTAGGCAGTGAATTCACGCTGACCAGCTGATAGGTTGCTGACTAATTTTGTCTTGGTCCGCGTTGAGTTTGGGCGAGTTACAGCGAGCCATCTTGAATGCCCTTTCCCGGTTGATGCGTAGAGGTCGATTCCGCTTACACCCGTGGCTGGCATATGCGGCATAGCGAGATTTGACGAGGTAACTTCGTGGTCGATCCAGATCTCCGAAGCATTCGTCTCGAACCGGGTGAGCATGCCAGCAGAATGTCGGCTTAAATTCCACACAGCGTCCCGCACCACTCCTTTCGCACGTGCGGGTAGGCGGTCGAAGAAATTCTCCATTTGGTCAGGATGCCAGCCTTGACCTTCAATGCCCCACTCTTTCACGTCTCTCCATTGGATTCCCTCTTTTGGGGCAGACTCTTGAGCGAACGAAAATTGCGACGCTGACGCGGCTGTTGCTGCAGAGATACAGGCCAAGAATTGACGTCGTGGTATATCGATTTTCATAAATTGCACTTTCTGCTTCGATTTGCGTCACGTTACTGGGGATGCGTGTTTGAGTTCTCAATATCCTAGAGTGGCACGACGGTGAAATCCACATCGGCGGTGGATCGAAGCGGATACCTTTGGAGTTTCCATTGTTTTTCCGAAGTGAAGTTTTATTGGTCTGCTGTTTGTATCGGGGGAGATTTTTCAGTGGGTCATCCCGAGACGGCGTTATTATCAATTGCGGGTAGCGGACATCATGAAGGAACTGTGAGTTTTATCTAGATCATGTTGCCTGACCCTTCGCGATTAAAGGGGGCCGTGGTAAACTAGCGGATTGGCCCGATGGTGGGGCGTTGTGAAGTTGAATACGGCGGTTTTAGGGTTATCCAGCCTCGGTTTAACAAGGGCTTTTGCATCAAGTCAGACATCACGTAGTTCGGTGTCGGTTTACCGGAGTAAAGATGCAGCGTTGCATCAGAAAGATGTGATGGGTTGAGATGCTCGGTGAGAGCGTCAGATGAAATTTTATTTGAACCACAATGGATCATAGAGCATGGATTTGATGTCCGAGGAATCGATTGGGGCCTTGGGGTTACTGGTCGCCGAGGCAGCTGAGAGGTTGGTTGACTCTCATGATGAAAGTCTTGATAAGCGTGCTGCGATGTTGATTGTGGACTCACCAACGTTTAGTAGTGAATCGGGCAAGCTCCATTTTGGGTTTAAGGTAAAAGGAAACCGCCAGTCGTTAATGGAAGTGAACCTCGAAGTGGCTTCCGAAGCAGACGATGAAGAAGAGGAACATTTCCACCCTTTAAATGTTGCGTTGGAGGCGACTCCGCATTGCCCATGTGATCAATTTGGAAAAGGTGGTGAACGATGCGCTCATTCCCTCGCCGTTGCTTGGTGGCTTCAGGAGCAATTGAGCCGTCGATCCATTAATGAAGTCTTCGATTTTTTTGGTGAGTTGGAGGTAGATGCTGTTTCAGCCGGACGAGACCTGGTGAGCCAAGTATTGAGCTTGGTGGGATCAAAATCTCATCCAGATAGTCAAAGTGTCGGCACCCGCTTGCAATGGCGAATAGGTCTTTCTTCTTCGCGTTATTACTGTCCTCTATCCATTACCGCCTATGAGCAACGGCCCAAAAAAAATGGAAAAGGATGGACCAAGGGCAAAGAAGTTAGAAGTTTTGATCTGCTGAGAAGGGACTTTTCAAGTCGGAAAGTTGACGGTCGCATTGCAGCCTTGGTGGCAAACCCGAGTTATTCTTTTAATGAAGACCACTTCGCTGAGTTTCAAGCTTTGTCTTTACTTGCGGGGCATCCGAATGTTGCTTGGGATGATGTCAATGTTCGGCCATGCCGTGTGTTCTCTGCCGAATTGATACTTACCCTCTCTGAAGTGGAGCGTCACGAGGAGACTGACCCATCAGAACTTGGTGAACCAGCAGATAATCAAACAGTTTTCTACCGTCCCGAATTACGACTTAATGGTATTGAGATTGATCTCAGCCGTTGTAAAGTAGTTTTTGGTTACGCAAGCCCTGTAGAACCGATCGTAGTGGTAGCTGATGAAAAACAGAATCGACTGATCGTTTGTACGCTACCGAATCCTAAAGCTCTTAAAGTGATTCAGCACCTTCTCGAAGCGGACTTGGAAGATGTTGTTTTGGATTCTGGGGCCGCTGCACGTTTTGCAATCGGAAGCTCCGAAGTCGATCGTTTTATTCACGTTGAACTGCCTCCTGGACTCGCGGGTCCGATTGAGCCAGTTGAGGCGGAACTGATCTTTGAATTGAGGCCCCGACCCGGTGCAGGATTGTTTGTTGCTTTGCGAATGCACGAGGATCGTTTTCGAGAATTGGTGGTGCCGGGACGGCCACCTGAGATCGTAGCATGTTTGACGGAACAGGGGCCGATTCGACTTCAGCGTGCGCTGCAGCAAGAAAGGGATCTTGTCGATACGGTGATTGATCGATATGAGCTCAATCGACTGACACCGGATGGAGCAGATAGCTGGGTGGCTTCAAGTGATGAAGCGGCTCTGGAATTACTCGGGGCGCTTTATAGTGGAGGAGAACATGCTCCGCGAATCATTTGGCCTGAAGGTGAAAGTCTTCGCGTAAGAGGTGAAATCACCCCTGGAGCACTTAAGGTTCAGATCGACGATCGAAAAGATTGGTTTGGTTTATCTGGGTCCATTAATGTTGATGGACGTGATATCCCTCTTGCTGAGTTGCTTGCCGCGGTCCGAGATCAACGATCTTTAGTGCAGGTTGGTGACAGGCAATTTGCAAAAATTAGTGAAGCTTTCAGGAAGCGTCTGCAGCAACTTGGTGATGTTCTCATTGAAGAACGAGGCGCGATGAAGGTTGCGGATGCTGCAGTACCGGCAGTTCAAGAATTAATCAGCACGGATGTACCCCTTGAAGCGACTGCGAGGTGGCACGAGTCGTTAAAACGGTTGGAAATGTTGGCCGATTGGAGTCCTGATCAACCCGATCAGCTGGATGCCGTTCTCCGAGACTATCAGCTCGAGGGTTATCAGTGGCTTTCGCGTCTGAGTTTGTGGGGAGTGGGAGGTGTTTTAGCTGATGATATGGGACTTGGAAAAACCGTCCAAACATTAGGAGTACTTCTTGAGAGAGCATCCGAGGGGCCAGCACTTGTCGTCGCTCCCACCAGTGTGGGTGAGAACTGGTTGCGGGAAACAGAGCGTTTTACGCCGAGTTTGTCAGCATATTTATATCGGGACGCTGATCGAATCTCGTTGATTGATAGAGCCGGTCCCGGAGATCTTGTGATTGTGAGTTATCAACTCCTACAACGTGATGCAAAGCGTTTTGCTTCGAGAGCATGGCACACACTGGTTCTTGATGAGGCTCAGTTCATCAAGAATGCTCAGACGAAGACTTCCCAAGCCATACGTCAATTGGAGGCGGATTGGAGAATCGGTTTATCGGGAACCCCTTTGGAGAATCATCTTGGTGAACTTTGGAGTCTTTTCCGAACACTCAGTCCAGGGTTACTGGGTTCCTGGGATCGATTTCGACAGCGATTTGCAGATCCGATTGAGCGTTTGAAAGATGACGAAAAGAGAAAATCTCTCGCACAATTGGTTCGCCCTTTTATCTTAAGACGGACCAAAGACAAAGTGCTGAAGGAGCTTCCTGCCCGGACAGAAATTACGCTGCATGCTGAGTTGAGTAAAGCTGAACGCAGTCGTTATGAGGATGCGAGGTTGGCAGCGCTAACCGAGTTGGGCGGGGCGGGTAGCGAGGATCAAGGCGCGGGCCAGCAGAGGATTCGCACTTTGGCATGGCTAACCAAACTTAGGCAATTAGCATGTCACCCAAGATTGGTAGACCAAGACTGGAAAAAGGGTTCAGCTAAATTAGAACTATTGATGTCACTTGTGGAGGAGCTACGTGAGGGTAAGCATCGTGCTTTGATTTTCAGTCAGTTCGTTAAGCATCTTTCACTTATACGCGAGTCGTTAGACGAGAGAGAGATTGAATATCAGTACCTGGATGGAGCTACGCCGGCCAAGGAGCGACAGCGGAGAGTGGATGCATTTCAGGATGGCGAAGGTGACCTATTCTTGATTTCACTCAAAGCTGGAGGAACTGGCCTGAATCTCACCGGTGCAGATTATGTGATACACCTAGATCCTTGGTGGAACCCAGCGGTTGAAGATCAAGCAACCGATCGTGCGCACCGAATTGGGCAAGAACGCCCCGTAACGGTTTATCGTCTGGTGACTGAAGGTACGATTGAGGAACAGATTCTCGCACTTCACGCTGATAAACGTGAACTGGTTGCGGGAGTACTCGATGGAACGGATCTTGCCGCAAAGATGGACACTGAAACCTTAATTCAATTGATTCGGGAGGGTGCGGCTAGTTAAGTGAACTAGACCGTAAAATTTGTAGAGAAAGGTCCGTGACTACCCGTATTATCTCATCATAGTTGCTTGAATTATGGTTTTGTGGGAATCGCTCCGTAGTTCTCAATGGGTTGCGTTTTCTAATTCTCTACCTTGCACAGCCGATGTATTTTGTGTTTTTCAAAATTGGCGAAATCGATTGACCAGAGGTGTCATCTGCTAGGGCGAGACTAAGAAAGTGTTGCGAGGGAGACGACAAAAGACCCGGCTCTCGCGACGAATCCCGTGAATCTAGCAGTGGTCGGAGAACACCTAAACTCAGGTTGTCTCCAAGTATCCAAAGCGGTACTATAAGGATGTTCACTACTTGGGATTTACGTTTGTCCGTAAGGAATGTGGATTTACCTGTTTAAATAGTGGTCTTCATACAACTTTCGATATAGGTCTGTGTCATGGCAAAAAAGACAAAAACAACACCGAAAAGTAAAATCGACGCAGGAATGAAGGCGATTCTGGCACGTGAACCAGGCCTGAAAACCACCTTAGAGCAGATCGACAAAACCTTCGGGGATGGCGCGATCATGCCTTTGGGAGCATCTCAAAAACTGACGATTGACGGCATTCCCACTGGGAGTCTTAGTCTTGATATGGCTCTTGGGGGACAAGGTATTCCGAGAGGTAGGATGATTGAGGTCTATGGTCCTGAATCCAGTGGAAAGACAACTCTCGCACTTCATATTGGCTCTGAAGCTCAGAAAATGGGTGGTATTGCGGCAATTATTGATGCTGAACATGCCTTTGATCCAAGTTGGGCGAAAAAATTGGGTGTGGAATTAGATACCTTATTGGTCAGCCAGCCGAGCAGCGGTGAAGAGGCAATGCAGATCTGTGAGATGCTCGTTAAGAGTAACGCAGTTGATGTCATCATTGTCGACTCTGTAGCGGCTCTCGTGCCAAAGAAAGAGCTTGAGGGTGAGATTGGTGATAGCCACGTTGGTTTGCAAGCTCGCTTGATGAGTCAATCTTTACGAAAGCTCACGGGGGCGATCGCCAAGAGTAAATGCGCGGTGGTCTTTATCAACCAAATTCGCGAAAAAGTGGGTGTGATGTTTGGTAGTCCAGAAACTACACCTGGGGGGCGTGCACTAAAGTTTTACTGCTCTTGCCGAATTGATGTCCGGCGTATTGGTGCCTTGAAGGATGGTGAAGAGCAGGTTGGGCAACGTGTCAAAACCAAGATTGTAAAGAACAAGGTTGCTCCGCCATTTCGTGTGGCAGAATTCGACATGATGCATTCCAACGGTATCAGTTACGAGGGTGACCTTCTTGATTTGGGTACAAATTTCAAAGTGGTTTCGCGCAGCGGGTCGTGGTTTAAATACGGAGAAACGTATTTAGGTCAAGGTAAAGAGAAAGCTCGTAATTTCTTGATTGAAAATCCTGAGATCGCTGAGGAAATAAAAGATGCTGTGATGATTGCAGGCGGATTTCTTGGCGCTACACCTGAATCAGCTGATTCGACAGAGGGAAAAGAGAAAGCGGAAATTCCTAATAGTTAAATGAGGGATTGTGTTTTGATCGTCACCATCTTGAATCGAAAGGTGGTGACTGGAGATTGAGACAAAGACTAATCGGTTTTTCCTTTTGCCTCCATTTTGCCCCATGTGTCTCGCAGGGACACGATTCGGTTCATGACTAACTTTCCCGGGGTCGTGTCGGGATCGACGACAAAATAGCCGACCCGTTCATACTGCACCTGCTCACCAATGGAATGCTCTTTGATAGAAGGCTCAGCGAAAGCTTTTACTGTTTTTAAAGAATTTGGATTTAGATAATCCAAATAGGTTTTTCCGTCTTCAGTTGAACCAGGGTCCTCTGATGTAAATAAACGATCGTAGAGCCGGACTTCAATTTCTTCTGCGTGCTGAGCACTCACCCAATGAATAGTGCCTTTGACCTTACGACCCGACGTATCAGAACCGCTGCGTGAGTTGGGATCATAAGTGCATAATATTTCTGTAATCTCCCCGGATTCATCTTTCACTACGTCGTGGCAATCAACGATGTAGCCGGCTCGCAATCTTACTGACCCGCCTTTTTTCAAGCGGAAAAATTTCCTTGGAGCTTCCTCTTTGAAATCATCTCGATCGATGAGCAGGTGACCACTGAACGGTACATCACGACGACCTGCCTCTTTGTCCTCCGGATTATTAATCGCATTGTTGATTTCTACGTGACCTTCGGGCCAATTGGTGATCGTGAGTTTGACCGGATTCAAAACCACCATCCGTCGGGACGCAATTTTGTTGAGATGATCTCGGACTGAATTTTCGAGTCGGATAATATCAATGGTGCTGTTGAACTTTGCCACTCCGACATCAAGGCAGAAATTTCTGATGGATTCTGGTGTGTAACCTCGACGTCTGTAGCCGCGAAGTGTGGGCATTCTTGGGTCATCCCATCCATCAACATATCCTTCCTTGACCATTTTCAGCATGAATCGCTTGCCAACCAAAAGGCTGCTCAATTTAAGCTTGGCAAATTCAATTTGGCGAGGATGGTGAATACTCAGCTTCTGACAGAACCAATCATAGAGTGGTCTATGGTTCTCAAATTCGAGGGTGCAGATGGAGAAACTGATATTTTCGATCGAGTCGCTCTGACCATGCGTCCAATCATAGGTAGGGTAAATACACCAAGTATCACCTGTTCTATGGTGATGGGCTCGCAGGATTCGATACATCACGGGATCGCGCAAGTTTATGTTTGGCGAAGCCATATCAATTTTCGCACGCAAGGATCTCGAACCGTCCGGAAATTCACCGGCTCGCATTCGACGAAATAGGTCTAAGTTTTCTTTAGGAGTTCGCTCCCGAAATGGGCTGTTGCGTCCGGCTTGTGTAAGAGTTCCTCTATATTCACGCATCTCTTCAGCAGATAGATCACATACGTAAGCATCACCACTCTCAATGAGTTTTTCTGCCCAGCTATACAGTTGGTCAAAGTAGTCACTTGCATAATGAAGGGAGTCCCACTCGAAACCGAGCCATTGGATATCCTCCATAATGGCTTCAACATATTCCGTATCTTCTTTGACAGGGTTGGTGTCGTCGAATCGCAGATTGCAAGATCCTCCATTCGCTTTCGCAAGACCAAAATTAAGGCAAATGCTTTTCGCGTGGCCAATGTGAAGGTAGCCATTGGGCTCAGGTGGGAATCGTGTGTTTACACTCTGAAAACGACCGGATTCGAGATCAGATTCAATGGCTTGTTCAATGAAATTCTTTGATTCCCGTTTGAGAGTGTCGTCGTTCATTGCTTGCCATTCCTTGTTGCAAATATACGGTAGAAGAATTTAGTTTC
>JAYYHM010000233.1:0-3224 GCA_036148415.1 Planctomycetota bacterium | reverse complement strand
CTCGGAGTTCGGCCCAGGCACTATCCATGGGTTCGTTATTTTCCGCCATGAAGTCAGCTAGTTGAACCCAGTAGAACGGGAAATCTCCCTCTCCCCATTCCTCACGCCATGATGAAATCATTAATGGGAATAGTTCTCGGTATTGGTAAGCTCGACCAGCATTGCTTTCCCCTTGATACCAAATTGCTCCTTGGATTCCGTAGCCAAGGTGTGACTTAAGCACACCATTGTAGATATTGCTGGGTCGGCTATTACCTCTCATTTGGTTGCGGAGTCCTCCGAATTGTTTGTTCTCCTCCTCCGTTCGCTCCGATTTTTTATCCAAGTTCGCAAAGCGTTCTTCATTGGCTTGCCATCGCTCAAGAAGCGGTTTGAATTGAGGTTCCGCTGCCAAGGTGTCTCGATTGATCCATGCTTCACAAGCCGAGCCACCCCATGCATTATTGATCATGCCAACGGGTACACCCAAGGTTTGATGTAATTGGCGTGCAAAGAAATACCCAACCGCCGAGAAGCCACCGACGTTTTGTGGATTACAGACCATCCATTTGCGGTCATCATGGGACCAGATGGGTTCTTGGACTCCCACTTGTGGAAAATTAATCATCCTGATTTGAGGGTAGTTTGCACCAGCTTTTTCAAGAGCAACATTGTTCGATGCGTTCACAGACCACTGCATGTTAGATTGGCCTGAGCAGATCCAAACCTCGCCAACAAGAACATCTGTGATGCGGATTTCATTGTTCCCTTGCACGACCAGCTCCAGCGGATTACCAACCTGCATCGGATCTAAGGTCACCTTCCAGTTGCCCTGTTCATCCGCGGTGGCTGACTTGCTCTGCTCCCCAATGTGAACCGTGACGGACTCACCGGGGTCGGCCTTGCCCCACACTGGATTCAACTGCCCTCGCTGCAACACCATTGAATTGGTGAAAATATTGGGAAGCCTCACATCCGCTTGAATCGCAGTGGATGAAAATGCCGTAAGAAAAAGTGTCAAGCTGCGTGTGAAAAAACCTTGCATTGGCGTTCCTTAGGTTCTGTGAGATGCTACTCAGCGTGCGCGTGAATTCGTTGGATTGGGGGAAAAGTAGATTTCTCGGCTCATCGGCGATGGCCTCAACCAAGTACAATCTCCCCCACTAGGGATGCATAATATAGCGGAGCAGGAAGCTGCCGTGTCGGGGTTGCTCCTTCACCACCCTTAACTCGTCTTGCCTTCTTCATGGGGAACAAGGAATGCTGGCTGGATGCCATCTTGATCGATCGCCTTCGAGTCGATGGAGCTCTCTTCTTTTTAGACGAACCGATCGGACTCTAATGGCTTTACCTCTTCACCAAGTTCTATCTTTCGTCGCAGCTTTAACGCTGTGGTTAACGATCATGAACAGCCAATCGATGGCCGTTCCACAAGAGTTAAGCCGTCAGGATGTGCGAAGCGGCGCAGGCATTGAGCATCTAGCCACGGAGTGGAGGTGTGATTCGATTGCGGATCAAGGTCTTCAGGTTCTGGGTTCGGCAACCTTAGTCGATGGGGTACGAGGTAAATCTCTGTTGTTGAGAGGCAAGTCAGTGCTCAAAACAGCAGCACCGGCTCCTCTTGCACCCTCCCGAGTGCTCAGCCTATCGATGTGGGTGAATCTGCACCAACCCACGGGGCAGCAGCAGATCCTGGCTGCGAAAAATGTTTACTCTTCGGACCATCGTGAGTGGAGTTTGATGGTTGATCGCAGCGGTGAGTTTTGTCTGTATGTATATCAGGATGGCTGGAAGTCCATTTCCAGCAAAGTGCGACCCGAGCCAGGCCGTTGGTACCGCGTCGGGTTTGTGTTGAGGCAGAGTAAAGCCGAGTTGTGGGTGAACGACAAAATCACTGCAACCCTTGAGCTTGATCGCGTTATTCCAAAAACACCTGCGCCGATCACTTTTGGTGGTGTGGATGACGGAAGCCGTATTTGGCAGTGTTTTCATGGCGCTATCGATGAGATTCGAGTTTTTCAAGAATCTCTACCCTTTGGAACGATGGCTCAGATTTACTGTCCGGTGGATCGTACCCATGAGGTAACCATTCCAAGTAAAGTGAAGCTTTGGGTGGGCGATGAAATTCCATCTACAGCCGACATCGAGGTTCTGAAAGATGTGTCCTTTCGAGTGATTAAGCGTTACGAACCTGAAATCGATGGGTATGGTTTCTTACATGGTGTCGCTTTGTGCTGGCACCGTGACGATTTGTATGCATCCTTTGGTCATAACAAGGGAGGTGAGAACACACTGACCGAGGAAGGTCGATTTAGGGTCAGTAAGGATGGTGGAACGACTTGGTCACCGGTGACCACCATTGATGCCGGGCTGGAGAAAGACAACCTGGCAGTCAGCCACGGTGTTTTTCTTTCACATCAGGGAAGACTTTGGGCGTTTCTTGGATCCTTCTATGGCACTCGGCAAGAGGTTCACACGAGAGCTTACACGCTGGATGAGTCAAGCGGTCGTTGGCAGGATCAAGGAACAGTCGTTCAAGATGGCTTCTGGCCGATGACAGAGCCAGTGAAGATGGAAAATGGAAATTGGGTCATGCCAGGGTTTATTGTTGGTCACGGTAATCCACCTGCTGTCGCCGTCAGCGATGGGGATAATCTCATGGCATGGAAACTCAAGGTGATTCCAGTTGCATCGCACGTCCTTGACCATTGGGGTGAATCGTCGGTTTGCATTTCAAAAAATCGGTTGGTGAATATCTCGCGGTATGGCGGCCGTGCTCTGGCTCTGTTCAGTCAGAGTGATGATTATGGTGAGACGTGGTCGGAGGTCACGGAGACAAATTTTCCCATGACGACTTCGAAGCCATGTTGCGGTACGCTGAGCAACGGAATTCGCTATTTGATCGCATCTACCTCCGCGGATGGTGGTGGACGGCGATCCCCACTCACCATCGCCTTGGGTGATCCGAATGGAATCGGCTTTTCCAAGCTCTATGTCATTCGTCATGCTATTTTTGATTCCGGTCCCGGTGAGTCGCACGCAAGCGCTTCCTTGGCTTACCCCTACGCGACTGAGCATGAAGGTTGTCTTTATGTTGGCTATTCCAATAATGGTCCTCGGCGAGCCAATCATAATAGTGCGGAGATGGCGGTCATCCCCCTTTCTGTGCTCTCTCTGGACTAACCACTACAGGAAGACAGATTGCTGCATGACAGAATGTTGCATTCCTTCACTCGGAACTGGTA
>JAYYHM010000232.1:0-4332 GCA_036148415.1 Planctomycetota bacterium | reverse complement strand
TTTTCATTTGAGATCGAATCTCGGCACACGCAGATTCAACCAATTGCTCCAAGATCCGTGGATCCGTAATCGGCATCTCTCCGGATCCTTGTAAAACATCATGTGGCAACTTCTTTTTCAGGTTTTTCATCTCCTCATCCACGAGTCCAGCCAACCTATCTGGAGCCTTTGACTGCTTCATCACAACAGAGAGACTGGAGATCGGACCATCATCTTCACGAGCATCTTCCAAATCGACATTTTCATTCGTACGAATTTTTAGGTTTTCCAGCCAAAGCTGCCCTCCACCCGCACTCACGGAAATGGATCGCAGGGAATCCAGCAATGCCACTTGTTCCTTTCGCAGGACCGTATTGAGGTGCGTGGGTCCCGTAACCTCTACACGAACAACAAGCGTGCGATTACCAATTTTGCGCAATTCATCAGTAATCCATCCTTGAAACTTATCCAGCACCTCATCTTGATGTGATAACGCTGCAGCCTCCAAGGAGAACTTTTCCCAACGCACTACATCAAGTTCTCGAAAATCAAGTTCACATTGATTCCGATCATCCACTCGAATCAAATAACACCCTTTTGCACCACACTCTCTGACATGTCGACCTTGAAGGTTCCCACTGAACACCACCGGTGCAGAGCCTTCTACTTCATGATGACCACGCTGATGAATGTGACCCAATGCCCAATAGTCGTAATGCTTATCTGCCAATTCTGCTGGCGTGCACGGCGCGTAGGGATCATGTCCTTCGAATCCACCAAGACTTGTATGCAGCAAGCCGAGGTTGAATAAACCGCCGTTTGGAGGCGGATAGAGCTGAGCAAGATTTTGCATCTCAACTCGATTCAGGAAGGACTTACCATGAACCGCAACGCCGATGGACTCGAAAATGCGACAATCAACCTGTTGGGCTGAAAGCATTACTTCGGAGCCATCAGGATTTTTTGGCAATGGCAGATTTTTGGTCATCAGGTTCGCCGCATCATGGTTACCCCGAATCACGACCAGTGGTATGCCCGCATCAATGAGCCTGGCAGCTTGCCTGACGAAATAGAGCCCCGTATTCTGATCTGGCCAATCGCCATCATAGAGATCTCCAGCAATCACTAGTAAGTCGACGGATTCATCAATTGCGAGGTCGACTAGCTTTGTTAGCGCATTTCGGGATGCACGCCTGATCCGTTCGGCGGGAGCTCCTTCATACTGACTCAATTTCTGTAGCGGACTATCCAGATGAATATCTGCTGCGTGGATAATTTTTCGGTTCAAATTCTCAATCTCCAGGGAGAGTCGCTTTCGGCATCAATCACTCGAGGACAGCTCGCATATCCCTCGATGTTTAAAGGCCTAGGCGTTAGGCGAGCAATCCATAACCTGTCAACACGGCTTAAACTTGATCGGTCGAGCCGCCATTTTCTCGGCCAGTGCTTGTACCTCTTTTTCATTTCGCAGCTGTCGGGTGCCTTCTAACCAATCTGACTACCCTCTTGAAACAAGACTGCATCAGGTCTCGTTGGATCCTCCTCGATTTGCAAGGCATAAAAGAGAAGTGATCCAAACGTTCGTTGATTGAAATCTTTTTTCTTGGCCGGCGGAACAACCATGTACAAGCCTTGCTTCGCGCGAGTCAAAGCAACATACCACATGCAAAGTGCTTCAGTGAAAGAATCAGACGCTTGCTTACCAAATGCTCGCTGCCAATCGTGGCTCAGGAAATGCCATGTTTTTTGGCTAGCGTATCGAGTCAAGCCAGTCGGCGGCTTCATCAAATCTTTTACCTTTGACACACAATCCGTGGAGGATCGAGACAGAGGACTCTCCAGTTCTACCACGATCACCGCATCAAATTCTAATCCCTTTGCCTGATGAACAGTCATGACCCGAATTGGAGCTGACCTCGGTCGATCAATTCGTTTTTCACGTACAAGTCGCACAAAATCGCGTAATCTTGGGGAAGAAACAAAATCATATTCGAGTGCCAAGTAGGCCAACTGCTTCAGTCGCAAAGTTTCTCTCGAATCACACAAAGGTGCTAGATGACCTGACATCTCTTCAATGACCTCAGGGAGCCCACACTGATCGACGAAACGTCGAACCCATGTTGGCCCAAACCCTTCGATCTTTGCTAAAGGACTACCAGAAACATGAAACTCCCAGCGACGGTCACCCGGGTGCTCTGCCATCATCAAAGCAGATAATACTACCTCCACCGCGGCAGAATCAGTAAGTGGGTTGCCACCTTCCTGACTCACATCTAAACCTCGCTGCTCGAGAAGATAAATCACTTCCGCAACAGCACGATTCGTTCTTGTCAGTACACCAACAGACAAACTCGAATCAGCACGCATGAGGTCTTCTGCAATCCTTGCTGCCGTTTCAAATGTGGACGCTCGCAGGGAGAACGCGTCAGGTTCCTCAGGTTTAGCTGAGGTCACCAGTTGAACGTAGCCTGAAAGCTCAGAATTTGCGGAGGTATGCTCAGGAAAACGATCGGCAAACTTCAACAACGACTTCGCTTCATACATTAGTTTCTGGCTCGGATCATTGTCTTCAGCATCCCCTGCCAGTGGATGTCGTGCAAGATTCTTGAAGATCCTTGAAATCGTAGTCATAAGAACAGGACTACTACGAAAGCTTTTATTTTGGGTGACTTCGCTAATCCCAGGCAACTGCTGGGCGACGGTATCAAAAATCTCCGCTACTCCACCTCGCCAACCATAAATCGCTTGCTTGGTATCACCAACACAAAAAAATGAACGTGAAAGCTGAACTTCTTCCCTTGCTTTGATTTCCCGGGGAGATTCAGCTTCAAAAGTCCGTGCTGCGAATGGATACAAAACCTGCCACTGAACGGGAGAAGTATCTTGAAACTCATCAAGCAGCAAATGATCGATCACACCATCAACTCGGGAAAGCACCTGGTCCGCAGGAGTTTGCCGAAAGAGCTCGGCAAGACGCACTGAGATATCTTCAAAGCTAACAACACGCAAGTCCTGCTTGGAGTCCTTGATATGTTTCTCATACGAACTCAGCAAATTGCCGGTTCCTTCGTTTTGCATTTGCAAGAGAGACAGATACCGGCTTTTAGCCACAGCATAGAGCGTGCTGAAAGCTTCTTCCAAACCATCAGGAAATTCACTCCGATAATAGGTAAGAGGCTGTCCCGTCCGAAGCGTCTCGGCATACTTTGCGACAAGTGTATCTTGAACGAGCTCATCATCACTTCCGATCTCTAACACTTCGGCCAATGACTCTAGCTTCGTGCGAAGGCGCTTCTGTTTCGGCTGTGCAGAACGAAAGGCATTCACAGCATCGATAATTTTGGAAGCATCGGGTCGCTTGGGCGCTCTGACACTGTTCCAAACCGTCGGAAGACAAGACCGCTGTTTGCTGTAGGCTGCTTCAATCACTTGTAGCAATTCGCCTGAAACCGAACGACGCACTTCTCCCTTACCCAACATTGACATCAGCGTCGCAATTTCCTCACGCTCTAAATGCGAGATCATCGCGTTTACTGCTCTCTCTCTCAACCAAACATCTTCAATTTCATCGGTGAGCCGCCAGGTCGTGGGCAAAGTCAGTTCAAAGGGGAAAGACTTTGCCAACTGCGTGAACAAACTATCTAATGTCGAAACTCGTAAGCGGTGAATATTGGAAAGAAGCTTTTCCGTCAGTTGCAGGCAGCAGCTCCTCGGCAATGTCGTTATCCCTACTTGCTGCCTGATTTTCCGTAAATCCTCCTCGCGTGTGACACTCGAAGCAGCCGCTAATGTCTCAAGGATTCGACTCAATATTTCTCCTGCAGCTTTCCGGGTGAACGTAGTTGCCAAGATAGATTCTGGTGCAGCTCCCTGAACCAATAACTTAAGGTACCTCGCGGTCAATTGATAAGTTTTCCCCGTACCCGCAGAGGCCCTGATCAGCGTTGGCTCCAATGAGTTTTCCTCGTGGTGATCCTCATTCATCAGTCCTGCTCCCCACTATCTCGAGTAGCTAGACTTAGCAGTCGACTCGCAACACCAGTCTGCAAAATCGATTCATAATCATCGTATTCGACACGATTATTGGAGGGCTCGAACTTCCCCGCCAAGATATTTCGAACACAGTCTTTCACCAACGATTCAGCTTGCTGCATCAGGTCCTCGGAAAACCTTGCTTCGTTGATTCTGGTTTGCTCGTCCTTAGCACCAATATTAAAGTACCCCAAACGCACCCGCGAAGGATTCTCTTTAATACCTAGATAGGGAACCATCATTCTGTAGAGTGGCAACTGAAGATCAATCCAAGTCACACCATTAGCGGTTTTCTTTAAATGTTTTTTTTCTGGTGGATGG
>JAYYHM010000231.1:0-3681 GCA_036148415.1 Planctomycetota bacterium | reverse complement strand
CACCACATGTGTGGAGTTACCTTTCTCTTGAACAAGTCGGTTCCGTTCCGTCTCAGATAAAGAGGTGCAGTCAACAATAATAAGGTGAGAATCAGAACCTTCCTGTTCCGGTCCATTGGTGAGCGAGGCGTCGGAAAGTGTGCGAAAGCCTGAGATTTTTTCGCTCCACTGACTGATGACCTCGAGCATGATTTTTCTCTGCTCGTCGTGGGGCTCGATGACGGTTATACGGTCAAAGAGTGCAATTGTGCCTTGGGGTTCATGAACGGATTTGATCTTGGCCGCTTTGAATGTCCACTCAAAATGGAAAGTCGTTCCAACATTTAATTTACTTTCCACCCATATCTTTCCTCCGGCTGACTCAATGATTCCGGAGCTCACAGCGAGACCGAGGCCTGTCCCGCCGTATTCCCGAGTGTTGGAACCATCGGCTTGTTCAAACGGCTCAAAGATGATCTTTCTTTGTTCTGCTGGAATTCCTCGTCCAGTGTCTGATACGGAGAAGTGGAGTATGATTTGCCCGTCAGGTGATGAATGGGTATTCACGTCGACCCGGATGTTACCCTCTTCAGTAAATTTAATGGCATTACCAACGAGGTTAATTAGCACCTGTTTCAATCGATGTTCGTCACCGACTAAGAATTCTGGAGTATCAGGACCTATGCGGTAAAAGATTTGAAGGTTTTCAGCTCTTGGTGAAAAGCTTAAAGTCTTCAGCGTATCTCCAATCAATTCATGCAGGTTGAATTGTTCCTCGTTCAGACTCAGTTTTCCGACTTCGATTTTTGAGAAATCAAGAATCTGGTTGATGATTGCTAAAAGAGATTTTGCAGACTCAGAGAAGACGGAAACGTAAGCTTTCTGGGTCGGATTGAGTTCTGTTTGTGAAAGCAACTCGCCCATACCGAGGATAGAGTTCATCGGAGTCCTGATCTCATGACTCATGTTTGCGATGAATTGACTCTTTGCTTGATTTGCGGACTCAGCTTGCCGACGTGAACGTTCCAGTTCATCGAGTCTTTGATGCAATTCGACACGCATCCTGTCAAAGCCAGAGGAGAGAACGCCTACTTCGTCTTTGCTTGGTGGAGGGAGTTGTGCAGTGTAATCACCCTGAGATAGCGATTGAGATGCCTTGGCAAGCAGGGTCAGAGGCCTACGTACGTTGCGATCCAATACCAGAGCGGTCGCAATGGCGAGGCCAAAAGCAAATGCCAGTTGCAGTTCCTCGTACCATAGTAACCAGGAATGCTCTCTGGCAATCGCCGTGCTAATATCAAATGACGCTTTGACAATTCCAGCAGATAGGCCAACAAAAACAACCTCTCTCTGGACGTGTAGAAGATTTGTACCTCCTGCGGATTGATTTTTAGGTGGTTCGCCGAAGCGAAACTTTGAGTCCCCGCTTTTGCCAAGTATTTCGAGGTAAGTGACTCGGGTGTCACCTGCGTCAGAATAGCTCAGCTGACCCGTTTCAGGGTCGGAGTTGATTCTTCTGTCTTGATTGTATTGTTCTACAAATGAAGTCAGGACATCATTCATACTTTGCAAATCGCCAGCGTACAACTCGGGGGCTGCAGCATTGGCAATGGTGTCGACGTTACGAGTCACGCTATTGGTAATGGACCGGCGCAGTCGGTTTTCCATCTCCGGTTGCCAGTAGAGCAGGTGGAATGCTGCCATGGCGATCACAAAAGCTGCAAGAATCAGTTGGATCCGAAAGGAAAGCTTCTTTGTGAAGGAGGGTAGATTCATCGACTCAATGCTCCCGAATTTGCTCAGGGGCGATGTAGAACTCGTCTAAGCCGAGTTCGTCCAGAGGTTGGTAGTCTTGGTCTGTTGCCAAGCCTGGATCGTTCATTGGGATGCCTTCAAGAAGCTTTTTTCCATCAGCGGTGTGACTGAGTGCGAGCCACGCATCCATGACTTTTTTAACAGTCGTTTCGGGGACTCGAGGGTGATGAACAATTGGATGAGGTGCTACACCAGGCGTCTCGTAGATAATGCGTAACTTCTCCTGAATCGCTGCGCTCTGGCTTGTTAGCGTTCGCTTGACACCACCACCAGCCAAGACTTCATTAGTGGTCACATTCAGGTACACGGAGTCGTGGCTATTGACATAGACGGGGACAAAATCAATCTGATGATTTCGGGTAAGCAAGGCTCTCATGTAAAGGGACGCTCCGAGAGCGTTCGGAGCAGGGAATGCTATTTTTTCACCATTCAATTCCTTGATGGAATCAATGGATGAATCCGACCTGACCGTTAAAATTCCTTTCAGCTTCTTAGACTGATCTCGGATCAGAGGTAGGTAACCCTGGTCGCGTTTGGCGCAGAGGTAATGGTAGGGATTCATGTAGGCAAAGTCATAATCGCCCCGTGAAAATCCAGCTTCAAAAACCGGTATCGAAGGCGTTGGGATCAAACGGATGGGGAGTCCGGTTGCGATTTCTAGTTCTCTCACCAGAGGTTCCCAGACTCCTGCAAAGTGCTTTGTCCCAAACTGTGGCACTACCCCGAAGGTGATAGGATCCTCGATCTCTACCGGTACTGGTGAAGGCGAGGCAGGTTGAGTTGGCTTGGAAGTGTCTCCGCAACCGCCAAACACGGTTGTAAGTAGACAGAGAGTAATGTTCCAATTTTTCACTTGAACTTGCTTCCCGCTTGATGCCCTGGCAGCTAGACGAGTCAATCACGGGGAATACCGCATGACTAAGGATCCGCGGGATATGTAAATTCAAACCTCCGGCCGCGCAATCTTTAAACCGTACCATTCACTCCGATCAATACCACAATTCGGCAAAAGAGTTTCAGAAGAAAGTGTTAAGGTTTTTCGGGTTGAGCCGGATGTACCGAGCTACCGTTCGTTATTAGCGAGTCCGGGGTTTCCATAGTGGTTTCGCAACTCCCTTGAGATTCTTCCTTTGGTCGTCATCGGGGGTCATCCCCAGCGTAAGATCGAAATGGACTTTAAGCTCACCTAGGCTCGAGTCTTTCATCGGCTGGAAGTCCGCCAGAAGCATCTTCGCCGCATCTGGATTCAGCCGATTGAGTAGACCATCCTTAGAATTATTGTTGTGTCCCTTAATATAAAGTTGAGTGGTTAACAGGCGCTTACCCGCTCTGCTGACTCCAACATGGATATGAGGAGTGCGACCCGGGTAGGGGACTGGTTTGATGGTTCGAAAGTAATAACGGCCTTGGCTATCCGTTAAAAATCGACCGTAACCTTGAAAATTTGTGTCTTGATTATTCCGATTGGTTTTGTCGCCGGTATGGATATACACTGCGTTGTTGTCAACTTGCCAGATCTCCACGAAAGCATTCCTGACTGGATTTCCTTTTTGATCACGCACAATCCCGCTCAGGTGTGTGATTTCACCAACCGCCGGTGTGATGGAGTCATTGATGATCAACAAATCATTATCTGTATCCAAGGGAAGTTGATTGGGATAGAACGGCCCCTCCGTCTGTGTCGGCGTTTGGATGAGATCTGCGAAGACACCCCTGCTTAGAAAAAGAGCGGATCCAAGAGCTACTGTCGATCGCAGTGCGTTGCGGCGATGGAAGGGTTGGTTTGGAAGATTCATGAATCAGTTCTCGTGTTTGCGGGGTGATGCATAAGGACTACGTTGAGTGATAAATTCTCTTTCCCATGGTTTAATGTGGATTCCTATTCAA
>JAYYHM010000230.1:0-7834 GCA_036148415.1 Planctomycetota bacterium | reverse complement strand
CATTGGATCGTAGGTACCTAGTTCCTCAATTACCCGCCCATCTCGAGGGCTCCGTTGATCCATCGCACAGACGCGATAGAAGGGTCGATGGGTACGCCCCATCTTCTTCAAACGAATTCGAACTGCCATAAGGTGTTGTCTCCAAATAATTTGGGGTTCAACTTCAGTTAGACTGCCTGGGATGCAGAGTTGGCAGACTCTGCATGCCGGGTCGGTGCTGTTACGTCCAGCACATCAATGTGTTTCTTCGTTCTGGGCGCGTTCCGCGAACGCTTATCTTAGTTTTTGCCTCGTTTCATTCGGCGCCGCAACTTGTCCCGATCTCTTTTCTGTTTTGCCCGCTCTGAGGCGGTTAATCTTTTCCCTGTGCTTTTCTTTACTTTCATTCCACGCATTGAGGGGTCAGACATGGCTCCGCTAGCTTGGAGCTGTTGCATCATCTTCATCCGATCTCCGACACCCTGACCCGCCATGCCTTGCATCAGCGGCTTCATCACCTCAAATTGCTTAATGAGTTGACTAACTACGGGAGTCTGTACGCCGGCACCTTGCGCAATGCGGTTTCGCCGGTGTGCGTCGATGATTTTAGGGTTCCGACGCTCAGCCATGGTCATACTATTAATCGCACCAATGGTTTGGCGGATTCCACCAGCGGCTTCATCGCTCTCCAGCACATCTTTGAATTGGTTCATGCCCGGCATGAGACCAACCATTTTGCCCATAAGTCCTGGTCTCGCGACCTTTTCCATCATCTTTTTGAAATCATCAAGCGTGAAGTCACCGGAAGCCATTTTTGCCTCCAATTCCTCACGCTCTTTTTCATCGACGATGCGATGAGCTTCTCGTGCAGCAGCAACGATGTCACCCATCTGCAGAATTCGCCCTGCCATTCCTTCGGGACGGAATGGCTCGAGTGCGTCGAAGTGTTCCCCTGTTCCAATGAACTTAATGGGAACTCCCGTGACATGCTTTACGGATAGCAATGCACCACCACGTGCGTCACCATCCAATTTGGTCATGATCACGCCGTCAAGTTCGAGAGCCTCATTGAAGGCACCCGCACTATTCACGGCGTCCTGGCCCGTCATGCCATCTACAACCAGATAGACTTGATCCGGGCCAACACGTTTATCGATTTTCTGAAGTTCCGCCATCAATTCTTCATCGATGGCGAGGCGGCCAGCGGTGTCCAAAATGACGACTCGAGCTCCTTCTTGCTCCGCCTTTGCGACACCCGCTTGGCATACTTTTACAGGATTTGTGTTCCCCGGATCGCTGTAAACAGGAACCCCAAGTTGCTTTCCAATGACATGCAGTTGGTCGATAGCGGCCGGTCTCTGTAGGTCGGCGGCTACGAGCATCGGCTTGATATCTTCCTCAAGCAGAAGCTGGGATAGCTTTCCACAAGTGGTTGTTTTACCACTTCCCTGCAATCCACAGAGCATAATGACCGTGGGCCCTTCTTTTTTTAGGTGAAGAGAAGGGTCAACCGGGCCCAGGATGGATGTGAGTTCGTTATGAACAATATTGACGAGCTCTTCATGGGGTCGAAGGCTCAATAAGACCCGCTTGCCCATTGCCTTTTCAGTGACATGGGCCATGAAATCTTCAACTACCGAGTAGCTGACATCTGCCTCCAACATCGCTTTACGCACGATGTCCAGTCCATCACGCATATTGCTCTCGGTGAGCTTGCCTTTGCCGGACAAGCTCTTGAAAGCAGACTGAAGACCTTCGGAGAGAGATTCAAACACTATAGCTGGTAGATTTTCTGGCGAATTGGGTCGGCACGCAGAGGAAGCAGCGTGTCTGAGAACGGATTATAGATTGGGGCTCTCGCGTTGGACGTGCGAGTTGCCTGGAGCCGTCCGTGAAGCAAGTCGCGTAGTCTACGCTCGATAACCCTGATTTGTAAATGCGATCGGCTAGAAAACCGCAGAAATCACGGTATTTGGTCGCCTTGACCCTGTAGGATCTGCAGGACTTCCCAATGTAATTTACCATTGGTGCCGACTCCATTTCCCCCATGCGGGGTGGTTTGGCCGTTCCAGTCCGTAAAACGACCTCCTGCTTCGTTAAGAATAGGGATCATTGCAGCTACATCCCACGCATTGCAGATCGCATCCACCATGATGTCTGCTTTTCCAGTCGCAACCATTAAATATCCGTAGCCATCACCCCAGCTGCGACTCAGCCAGCAGGTTTCCTCCAGCTCCTGAAAAGCGGCACCGGCACCTTTCTGGCGGAAAAGGTCTCCTTGGCTGGTGAGAAAAACGGCCTTACCTATCTCCCGATTATCAGAAACCTGGCTCGGCTCCCAAGTTTCCAAATCACTCTCGCGATACCAGCACCCAAGCTTGTTGGCCGCAAATACCATCTGTCCCGTAGCAGGTATATAAATCGCACCGGCGATTGCTTGACCGTCTTTTTCCAATGCGACCAGTGTTGAATAGAGGGGAACACCGCAGACGAATGACTTCGTTCCATCGATGGGATCAACGATCCACTGGTAGGCAGAAGATCCCTTTTTCTCTGGGAATTCCTCGCCGTGAATGGTGTCCTCGGGAAAGTGTTCCGCAATTAGCTTTCGAGCGAGCTGTTCTGCTTTTCGATCAGCCACCGTGACAGGAGATTTGTCGGATTTTGCTTCCACATCCAAATTGCGTTGACGGAAATACTTCAGAGTATGGTGTCCTGCGGCGATGCAGATATCCACCATCGCGGTGATTCGGCCACCGTTTGTCGCCCCATCTATCGGCAGTTCGCTGGATGATTCATTGGATTCGGAGATTGAAGTCATGATTTGGTGCTCGCCAAAAACTCTCTGGGTTTGGATAGATGGGTTGGGATTGATAAAAAAACATTTCACTGCTTATCTTGATTGTCCAGCACAAGTGATTGATAAAAAAGCATTCCGGCTCCAATTACGAGAAGAGTATCAGCAATATTGAAATTCGGCCAAGGATCAAAAAGTGGCACCCCCTCTAATCGGAAAAGGATCCAGTCACGAACTCCACTTTTCCACTCCTGTGGTAGATAATCGCTCCACCAAAATCCCAATCGGTCGTAGAGATTTCCAAGGATTCCACCTGAAATCAGACCAAGAGTCCAGGTAAGCCACTTGGATAAATAACCTTGGAATCGAACCATCCAAAGGCAGATCCCCAGTAGAGCGAAGATTGAAAATCCCGCAAAAATAAGCCCTTTTCCCGCTCCCATACCGAACACAGCACCCGGGTTCACCGCAGTTTGAATGCCGAAGATGCCTTCAATAATCCAAAGAGGGTCTGATTGGCCGGGAAGTCCAAGTTGATCAAAGATGATGTGCTTACTGACCAAGTCCGCAGTTACACCTAATAGCGTAAGGGTCGTAAAAATCAGTAGTCTCGGGACAAATAGAGCTCTACCTTCATCAACGGTATTCATAGACTGATTTACCTGATTTTTTCCGTTGGATTCTTGGCGAAGTGTGGGTGGGTCCGATCTATTCACGGAATGGCCATTTGAGTTAGTTTCCAGTTACCTGGGGATTTTACTATGAGAGATAAGGGGAGGTTGCGGGAATACGACCTTGCTTACAAGCCGGATTGTCCCACCAACCCGTGCATCTTGCAAAAATTCACGTTTACCAGAAAGGCAATCTTGCGACAAATATAGATCGTTTGTTTATGGTGCTGTTGGGACACAATTCGCTAATCACTCGATACTGCGGAATCGTTTCAGGTTGATGGAAGGGTCAGGTAAATCCCCGTCCCTCGCACCACTCACCAAATTCAGAATTTTTCATCAGTCAATCCGGTTTAACAATGTTGCAGTCAGTGACCCAACATAACGCGATGCAAACGGATCTCGCCATTCAACGTTGCATCAATCCTAGCTGCCATGCCTCTTATGAGGCTCGGACTATTCGTACGTCATGTGATCGTTGTGGCGACTTACTTGATATTGAGTATGACTGGTCCAAGGCAGCGGTGCCTGCATCGCTGAGTCAGTTTGAGGAAGCTTGGAGTCAGCGGACTAATCCGGTTCGTTTCAGCGGAGTCTGGCGATTTCATGAGCTCTTGCCTTTTGTCCCGCAAGATCAGGTCATCACCGTTGGGGAGGGTCAGACACTTCTGCAGCAAGCAAATCACGTTGCTAAATACGTGGGGGTGAACGCCAATCAGCTGTTTCTGCAATACGAAGGAATGAATCCCTCTGGATCCTTTAAAGACAATGGCATGTGTGCTGCTGTAACACACGCCAACATGATGAACGCCAAGCGTGCAGCGTGTGCTAGCACTGGTAACACCAGTGCATCGCTCGCATTGTATTGTAGTGCTACTCAATTAATGCGAGCGATCATCTTTGTAGGAAGCGGCAAAATTGCCTATGGGAAACTTAGTCAAGCCCTCGATTATGGTGCATTAACGGTGCAGATTGCTGGTGACTTTGATGATGCGATGATTCGTGTCCGAGAGGTGGCCAAGGAGCTAGGGATTTACCTCGTCAATAGTGTTAACCCTTTCAGGCTTGAGGGTCAAAAAACGATTATGTTCCGTGTTCTGGAAGCCCTCGGCTGGGAAGTTCCAGACTGGATTGTCGTTCCTGGTGGTAATCTCGGTAACAGTAGTTCGTTTGGGAAAGCTTTTAAGGAGTTGAAGGAACGCGGCTTAATCGATCGCGTACCCAGATTAGCTGTGATTAATGCCGGCGGAGCAGACACACTCTATGAGTTATACGAGCGCCGAGGTGTGAGATGGAATGGCGGAAATGTCTTCATGGATCCTATCATCGAGTATCACGATGTGATGGATCGCAATGCAATGAAAGCAGACACTATCGCCAGTGCTATTGAGATTAACCGCCCGGTCAACCTGAAAAAATGTCTGCGAGCATTAGAGTGGATGAATGGGGTTGTTCGGCAGGTGAGTGATCAGGAAATTCTTGATGCGAAAGCGAAGGTGGGGGCCGGCGGATTCGGTTGCGAGCCAGCATCTGCAACAAGTGTGGCTGGTGCAAAGCTTCTCAGACGTGAAGGCGTCATCGCGCCGAGTGATCGAGTTGTTTGTGTTCTTACGGGGCATGAATTAAAAGATCCCACTGCAACAGTGGCTTATCACACAACGGACCAGGATCTATTCAATCAAACCCTTGGAAGCCGTGGAGTTCGTAAAGCCAGCCATGCAAATCGTGCGGTAGCAGTACCGAACGAATTAGATGATATCATCAAGGCGATCCAGCTCTATGCTTGAATCCTGAAGTGGTGAACCTCGGTGACCTTGTCCAGACTTCGTGATATCCATTTTTTTGCGAAGTTTTCGTTGTCTTCAGGCTCTTTGGTTTGTGGAATCTAGAAACTGAGTGATCTCGCGTTTGATTTAGCGTTGGTTGAAGTATTGAAACTGGTAAACTTCCAACCGAGCCTGGTGCTTCAACCCACATGGCTTCCTCGATACTTGGTAATCTGGGAACCAATATCATCAGGTCAATGAGACTGGGAAGCCGAGCAAGTTCGTTTCTGGATAAGCAACTCTGCTCCTACTTAGGTTGTGCGGATCTCCATGAATTAGCCGCCTAACGCTTCGAATTGTGATTATCCATTTTTTGATACTTCGGGGATGAGAGAAATGTCTGAATCGATTCACTTAGCTGTGCATGGAGCAGCCGGACGTATGGGTCGTCGAGTTGTAGCCCTTGCTTGTAAAAGCCAAGATTTTACTTTGGCTGCCGCAGTTGAGGGTTCAACGAGTCCCCTACTGGGTCAGGATGCCGGGGTCGTTGCAGGATGCGAGCCAACCGGAATTAACTTGTCAGATCAATGGCCAGATGCGTGTCATGTTGTGATCGACTTTTCTCTTCCCGAAGCGATCGATTGTTGTGTGGATGAATGCGTGAAGAGGCGATTACCTCTTGTTGTTGCGACGACCGGACTTTCTGACACTCAGAAGGCTGCATTGAAGACAGCTGCAATCAGTATCCCGATTGTATGGGCACCCAGTATGTCCTTAGCGGTCAACTTGGTAATGAAGCTATCACAGCAAGCTTCTCGTTCGTTGAAGGATGTACAAGGTGGCCTTGATGTGGAGATTCTCGAACGTCATCATCGACATAAAGTCGATGCGCCAAGCGGAACGGCACTGAAGTTTGGTGAGTTAATCGCAAATGAGCTCGGCAATGATATTCAGCATGTGCACGGACGTGAAGGTGAAACAGGGGAAAGATCCCTGTGTGAGATTGGGTATCATGCGATTCGCATCAGTGATAATCCCGGCGAGCATACGATTGTCTTTGGCATGATGGGAGAACGCATAGAATTATCGGTCGCCGCGAGTAACCGAGATTGTTATGCTTCGGGAGCACTTGCCGCAGCAAAGTGGCTGATGAACAAGGATGTAGGTTTATACAACATGTTTGATGTTCTCGGATTAAGTTGATTCGTCGGCGTTGTTGTGATATCAACTCCTAGGGTATTGGAATTTAACCAATGGTGGACTCTGCCTTTGAAAATTTAGGTAAGAGAGAATGCAAAATAAGCTAATGCATCCCGGTTTCTTATCGCTCATTGCTACTCAATTTTTTGGTGCAATGAATGATAATGTGCTCAAAGGCATTTTGACCTTCATGGTCATCGATGGATCTTGGGCCGGTCAATTAGGCTCCGGTGGACAGGGGATAGTCGGTATCTGTTTCACCGTGCCATTTATTCTCTTGTCAGCCTTTGCTGGGCAGTTGGCTGATCGCTACTCAAAACGCACTGTAACACTTTGGGTTAAAGCTCTAGAAATTCCAATCGCAGGATTAGCGGGTTATGGTTTCTTCATTGGTGATCTATGGATTACCCTCGCTGCATTAGTTGCTTTGACCTGCCAGAGTAGTTTCTTTGGGCCCGCAAAGTATGGAATGATTCCTGAATTAGTTGGAACGGGTCAATTAAGTCGTGCCAACGGCACAATCAACATGTTGACAAATGTTGCGGTCATTGTCGGTACGCTGATCTCGGGAGTGGTGAGTGATCGCTATAGTCCTCAGGCTGAACAGTCGGGCGTACTCTGGCTGCCAGCAATCTCTTTGTTACTGGTTGCAATCTTAGGGTTTATTTCATCGTGGTTCCTCACTGGATTGAGACAGGGTGATTCTTCAATCCAATATCGCTTGAACCCCTTCGAAGCGTACGTACACACTGTTAAAAAAATGAAAAATACACCGCTATTCATGATTATGATGGCGTGGGCTTATTTCTATCTTTTAGCGGGTATCGCGCTGTTTATCGTTCCTGAGTATACTCTTGTGCTCAATGTTTCAAGGGCTGAAGCGAGCGTTCTCATGGGCGTCTTGGGGATCGCAATCGGAGTAGGATGTGGCGTGGCGGGATATGTTTCGGGTCGGGATATCGAGCCTAGATTGATTCCAGTTGGAGCAGTTGGTCTAACCGTGTTCTTCTTTCTGCTTGCTTTTGTGCCACCGAGTTTGGCTGGCGGGGAAGGTTCCACTCGAATCGCACTGAGTAACGTATCTTGGTTTATTCTCGGAGCAGGTTTTTTTGCGGGGTTCTACATCGTCCCCCTGCAATCGCTCTTGCAGGGACTTTCACCTGATTCACAAAGAGGGCAATACTTGGGGACGGCAAATGCAATCTCTTTCGGCTTCATGACCTTAGCAGCCGTATTTTACTGGTTAGTCCGGGATCTCTTTGGAGATCAACCTCAGAAAATCTTTTATCTATGCAGCCTGCTCATGGGTTTAGGGGCAGCTTTCTTTATTTGGAAGTTATCCGGAATCAGAGCTCACCTAAAAGCGCTTGAAATAGAGCTCACTGGTCCCAGTGATGACGTGACTTCGAACGAAGTTGGCG
>JAYYHM010000229.1:0-2587 GCA_036148415.1 Planctomycetota bacterium | reverse complement strand
GATCTCCGCAGATCCGTTGTGCAGTTCCGCAATCCGAGCTACCCGACATAAACCAAGCCCGAGGCCCCTTCCGGCTTCTCGGCCGCTAAAGTAGGGGTCAAATGCATTCTTCATCGCCTGTTCGCTCAGCCCTGGGCCACTGTCAGCAACCTCGATGCTTACCCCATTCGGGGTTGTCATGATAGAAATATGAATAGCTCCCCGATCCGATATAGCTTCGATTGCATTACGAATCAGTGAACCTACCGCCTCAGCAATCATAGCCTGATCAATAAGCAAGCCAGATGTCGTATCTCGCAACGCTGACTGGAGATCTGTTGTTGCACGACCTGCTGCACCTATTGATTTATTGCTCTCTGAAGGAAAGGATTGAGTGGTGATTTCTATCTGGATTGATTTACGAGTTGCTTCGCTACGATATCGCTCAGCAACTCCCTCAATAACAGCTAACAGATCCGCCTCTTCCCGATGACAGGTGGGAGGATTGGCATAAAACATCAGGTCAGAAATCATCTCGTGAGCACGATAGACCTGATCGGAGATGCGTTGCAAACTTGCAGCACGTTGAGAATCTATCTCATCTCGTTGAAGTTGTTGTGCCCGCGCTGAGATGTTTGCTAGGGGATTATTGATCTCATGACTTAGGCCATAAGCAAGTTGTTTGACCGCTTGGGTTTTGCTTCGTTCAACCTGCTGATCAAATTCTCCCGATAGGATCGAATGTTGTCTGACTTTTCCCGAAAGTTGCTGCAAAAACAAATTAGCTGAATATTCAGAAGAATCCAAAGTGCCCTCGGATTCTTCATCTTCGCCTAGATCGATAGACAGCTTTTTCCAAGCTTGCTTGATCTTTTTGGGAACCGTTTCCCCGGTGGTTTCAAGCCAGAGATGGCCATGATCAATCCATTGTTTTGGTGGCAGCGTGTGAAAATAGGATTGCATTTGAGACCACCTTCGGAAAAGTTCTTGGGTGATTTTTGGTGCACCCAGAAATGCATCCCCCTTGGAGATGTGGTCCAGCAGATTTTCCTCAAGCCACTCAGCTATGTCATCAAAGCTATAGGTTGTTTCGTGCTGATTTTCCGTTGCGAGATGAAAGACACAATAAAGAAACAGTGAGGATTTTTCTTGTAGAACATTTCGCACTTGGCGACGCAGATTCGTATTGCTGTGCCGCAACTCTTTCCCACGAGTGGTGATGGCTAATTCAGCAAGCAACAGTGAAGTTGCAGGATCACTAGGAAGCCACCAGCGTCTACCCTCATGTATTAGACAGGGTAGAAACCCCCAACCAAACAAGGATCGTTTTGACCCCTGATGATCGAATGTCCCATTGCTAACGGCCGGTGATCTCTGCACCTCACCATTTCTTTTCGTCTTTCTTTTATTACGTCTACGTGAATTCACAGAACCCACACTAACCCATTACACCCCGTTCGATGTCCAGTAAGTCACAGGCGCGACTAACTAGATCGTCGATCGCAAATGGTTTCTGCATGAAATCATTAGCCCCAGCTGCTTTCAGGCCATCCACTTTACTGTGCTCAACCATGCCAGAGATACAAAGGATTTTCACCGTATCCATTGAGGGATCGTTACGGACACGCTGGCATACTTCCTTGCCATTGATATCTGGAAGCATGACATCCAGCACGACTAGGTCGGGACGGAATTCTTTTACACCCATTCCGGCATCAAATCCATTGTTTGCCGTGCGGATATCAAATCTTCCATCACGCTCGAAACCATCCTGCATGAGGTCAACAAGATCCTGATCATCGTCAACGATTAATAGCTTCTTCTTTCCACTTTCCAACGCATCCGTTGGGATCCCGTTGTCTTTCATGAAAAGAAATAGCTGATCCCGAGGTATCCGGCGAAATTTACTCCCCGGTACACGGAAACCTTTCAAGGATCCGTTGTCAAAACAGCGAATTATGGTTTGCTGGCTAACTTTGCATATCTTGGCCGCTTCGCCCGTCGTAAAGACCGTTTTTGTGGTCATTTCAGAAACCATCCTCCCTGCATGACGGTGCCAATAAAAAAGAGTGTCTATCAATCAATGTTGAATCACTCGCATATTCAAGCGTTTGACCCTGGTGATCTAACGACTTCGGCTCATCAGTTGCTACGCGAAGTCCACTGTTTCTTCGTGAGAAATGACAGTGTTTTTTCGTCAACGAAGGTTGTTGCTTGAACGAGCTCGAGTTTGACAAAGTCGCCTGATCTGCCAATTTGAGTGATGTCACCCATATTGCGTGAAGATCGTAGGCGGCAAGAAACTCCGAGCCTCTCTGGATTGCCAAACTTGCCTTAATCGCGAATTCTATCGAATCCCCCGGCTGGGTCAAGGTTGATCGAAAGCACGCAGATTATCAGGTCCACCAAATATACCCGAATTTCGTCTACAATCCCGGTCTCCCAAGCTAGATCCTTCATCTCCGTCCATCTGTCATCCAACTTTACCTAAACACTCCTTCAGGTACGGAGCAAATTCTGTCGTTGAGTCAAGGCACTGGAAGTGACGCCTTTTTGGTTCTTCAAGGGTCTGGTTAAGATGGAGTAGGACTCACCGCTTCGGGAGTTA
>JAYYHM010000228.1:0-3673 GCA_036148415.1 Planctomycetota bacterium | reverse complement strand
TTCCTACCCTGATAATCGAATAGAAATTTTTTAACGATCTCTAACTGAGGGCGATATCTATCGGGATCAACCTCAGCCAATAAAAGAACACAGACAGCCGCTTCATAATTACGTTTCGCCCCGCTAGCCCCTCGAGTCGCTAACGATGCGACGATTTTTTCCGCAACTCCGAGTCCACGCTTTACAACAGGGTGTTCTGGATCATGCCGACATTTGTGATGTGCATAAGCAACCAGCACCGTTACCCCAGATGATCCTGAAAAGGATCCAGCATCCCCAGGCAGCTCATTGTCCGTGAGTTTTTCCAAATACTCGAGACCTCGATCAACCATTTTGGTCACTACAGGATCAGTCGGAGTGTAAGCCTCAACCGACGGACTAACTGCTATCAGGACCAAAAGGATTCCGATTACGAATTTCCTGGGGCCATGGAAGCTCTTCAATTTTTGATTCAGTGAGATCATGAGTCGCTTCATGAAGGAGGAGATTTTCAGGCTGACGCGAGCAAGACTAATAACCCGGGAATCCACAAAAAACCCCCTGCAGAGGTATTCCTTCCCAGAGTTCAAGAAATAGTCAGCACTCGGTCTCAATGATAAGGCATCCGATTGACGATATGCTGCATCATACCCTACTATCCCGTACTAGCGAGTTGAATCATTGAACATCTTGGACTAGTTTCCTGAGTTTCGAGCTGGTGTGATGGCAACTATCGGTCAGGTAGCTCAGTTGGTAGAGCACGGCCCTGAAAAGGCCGGTGTCGGCGGTTCGAGCCCGCCCCTGACCACTCTCCCATAGCTTTGTGTGCACCGGACTCTCCGCACCCCCCCTCTTAAGGACCAAAGTGGGTCGTGCCCCACGCGGAATAATCTTTCGTGCCAAGGATTCTGGCAATATCGGGCACCAAGCCACTCCATCCCAACGCAGGCGATCAATCGACCGGTTTCCTCAAAAAACGGGAGAAAATCGCACATTGAGTTGATTGATCACCAAGATTGAATCGCCGTACGCACCCAGAACTCCACCACGATGTCAGTCGTATGATCCCACTGCCGTGCTGCCATCCACAATGACCGCGACTACTGCCCATGGTGTGACTTACCGAGAACGCCTCAACAGACCCGGTGGAATTGGACCCAGTTCAACCTGATGCATCTTCTGATTATTGTCCCACTACTCGCCGTTTGGCTTGGCCGGGGTATCACAGTATCCAACCCCTAACTCAGGATTCAACGGAGCGACGCATTCCAAAAGCGGGCTCATCGAGATCTGTGAATCGCTGCGTGGGTTTTAGGTAAAATTATTTGATTCAATTTCGACACTTTGGAAGGTTCGAGAGATCTGCTTAACCAACCCTGAACTTAGATGAATAGGGTCAACTCATCTCATCTGCAAAATGTTTTTCTTGCTTTGGGTGTCGATTTAGAACGCTAAAAGCTTTAGCCTGTGTTCATCACCAGTATCAACCCAACCAATAGCTGCCAGCGAGTGGATTATGCCTACACCACGTCTTGCACTTCTTTTGCTAACAATTGCTTGGCTTCCAGCCGGTATCACTTTATCGGCACAGGGCGACTCTCCAACGCCGGGTAACCTCAATAATGCCAGTCAATCTCCAAGTGAAGAATCCACAGCGAGTGAATTGAGCGATGAGGAGGCAACTGCGGTATCAGAGGAAGCAACCGCCTCGGATAACGAAACAAAGAAAACGGGCGCTGAGACCGAAGTAACACCCGAGGTGGGTAACGAGCTCGGCACTGCAGCAAAAATTGATAAGCTATTCGGAGATTGGGTCGTCTCACCTTTTGCAAGTGTTCTGTTCTTTGACTTCTGGACTGAAAATTGGTTAGGGACCAGTATCCCATTTGTTGTCATTTGGCTGCTCTCCGGGGCAGTATTCCTGACACTTCGAATGGGCTTCATCAACATCCGAGCGTTCAAGCATGCGATTGATCTGACACGAGGTGTTTACGACAAGCCCGATCAAGTTGGTGAGGTCTCACATTTTCAAGCACTATCCGCAGCGCTTTCCGCAACCGTAGGCCTCGGTAACATCGCCGGGGTAGCCATTGCAATTGGAACGGGAGGACCTGGCGCGTGTTTCTGGATCATACTCATTGGACTTCTTGGAATGTCGGCTAAATTTGCTGAGTGCACATTGGGACAGCTTTATCGCACGAAAGATGAAAGTGGTAATGTGCTGGGTGGACCAATGCGGTACTTAAAAGTTGGTCTCGCAGATGTCAAGCAAGCAGCGCTCGGAAAACTCCTCTCAGTCCTTTTTATGCTTCTGTGTGTTGGTGCGAGCTTTGGCGGTGGCAATGCCTTTCAAATTGGCCAGTCACTGGAAGCCATTCGTGGTGATATACCTATCCTGCAAGGGTATCCGGTGCTTTATGGCGTAGTGATGGCAGTTCTGGTTGGCTTTGTCATTGTTGGAGGCATGCGGAGCATAGGAGCTGTTGCAAGTAAAATCGTACCCTTCATGTGTGGAGCATACGTCCTGTCTGCACTATTTATTCTGCTAGTCAATCTTTCCGGCATACCTGAAGCTATCGGACTCATTATCTCTGGTGCTTTCAATCCTGATGCACTGTACGGTGGCTTTCTAGGGGTTTTGGTCATTGGTGTGAAACGCGCGGTGTTTAGCAACGAAGCAGGGGTTGGCTCAGCGGCCATTGCTCACTCGGCGGCCAAAACCGAAGAACCTGTGAGCGAGGGCATTGTGGCACTGCTCGAACCCTTCATTGATACGGTGGTGGTCTGCACCATCACCGCTCTGGTCGTCATTGTGACCGGTGCTTACAGCGCCCCTGAAATGCAGGAAGCGATCAGTGCCAATCAAGGTGCAAAGCTGACACTATTTGCATTCACTACTGGCGGCTACGATTGGTTCCGCTACATCTTGTACTTTGCAGTAGTCCTATTCGCCTACTCAACGTGTATCAGCTGGTCCTATTATGGTGAACGCTGCTGGGTCCAACTCTTCGGCGCTAACTTATCCATCATCTATAAGATTTTATTCTTATGCTTTACGGTACTCGGTTCGATTGTGACAGCTGGAAATATTCTTGATTTCAGCGACCTCATGATTCTTGGAATGAGCTTTCCAAACTTACTGGGCGTATTCTTGTTGAGTGGTGTAGTAAAACGGGAGCTTGATAAGTACTGGACCAAATATAAGCACGGAGAATTAGAGGTGACGAAGGACTGAGTGAAGTTCTCGACAACAGTGGGCTCGTTTTTACTGGCAGGTTTGGAAAACAATGACCAAAGTTTGCATTATCAATGCTGTTGGCCTAACCCCCAATCTGCTGAAGCATGCTCCGCGGATCTCAACACTAGGGACGGTGAGTCCTCTCAGGAGTCCTATTCCCGCAGTCACCTGTACATCCCAAGCAACTTTACTGACCGGCAAGGCCCCCGCTGAACACGGCATCGTGGGTAATGGTTGGTACTATCGGGACACACAGGAGATCCGATTTTGGCAACAAGCCAACTCCTTGATCTCTGGAGAGAAATTCTACGAAGGAGTGGAAACTGCCAAGATGTTCTGGTGGTTTAATCAGTCAGCTCCGGTGAAATACAGTGCAACACCCAAGCCCCACTATGGCTGTGATGGATCAAAGGTTTTTGACATCCTTGACCAAACGGGTTGTGCTCTCGTCCAAAG
>JAYYHM010000227.1:0-3141 GCA_036148415.1 Planctomycetota bacterium | reverse complement strand
GAGTGATAGGAGAAGAGTAAAGGGTTCCATGTCGATGTAACCGTAAACGGGCTTAGCGCTCCATAGATTGCCTGGGGCCGGGCTGGGACGGTGAAACCGAAGATCCGTTTCCACTAGTCCATCAATTCGCGTTCAACCCATTTGGTGTCGTGCTGGCCTTCGATAAAGTCCTTGTGCTGCAGGACCATATCGTGAAAGGCAGCGGTAGTCTCGATACCTTCCACCTGCATCTCTTTCAAGGCTCTTCGCATGGTCGAGATTGCCTCTTCGCGTGTCGGTCGATAGACAATCAGCTTGGCAATCATGGAATCATAGTAGGGAGGAACACTGTAGCCTCCATAGACATGCGAGTCGAACCGCACCCCAACCCCTCCTGGTGCGAAGAATTTCTTGATCATGCCCGGGTTGGGGCGGAATCCCTTGGTGGGATCCTCTGCGTTGATCCGACATTCGATTGCATGCCCTGTGCAAACCAGTTCTTCCTGCTGAAAGGAAAGGGGCTCACCCGCAGCAACAAGAATCTGTGTCTTGATCAGATCGACGCCACTGACCATTTCTGACACGGGATGTTCAACTTGGATCCGTGCGTTGACTTCAATGAAGTAAAAGTCGTTGTTCTCATCAACAATAAATTCTACAGTGCCCGCGTTGGTATAGTCCGCCCCTCGGATCATCCTCACGGCTGCTTCACAAATGGCAACACGCTGATCTTCCGGTAGGTTCGGACTAGGAGCTTCCTCGATCAGCTTCTGATGACGCCTCTGAACGCTGCAATCCCTCTCAAATAGGTGGCAGACATTACCATGATGGTCGGCGATGACTTGTACCTCGATGTGCCGCGGATTCCCGACATATTTCTCGAGATAGACCCCTCCATTGCCAAACGCTGCTTCCGCTTCTGTCCGTGCTTGCGAGAGTGCTGTCAGCAGAGTCTCTTCATCCGGAGCAACCCTCATTCCTTTTCCACCACCACCGGCAGTAGCTTTAATCAGGACGGGATACCCGATTTCCTTGGCAACACTGATTGCGATTTCGTCGGACTCAATCAATCCATCACTTCCGGGAACTACCGGCACCTCAGAAGCAATCGCCATCGAACGAGCAGTGTTCTTGTCACCCAGTTTCTCCATTGCCAAAGGACTTGGTCCGATGAACTCAAATCCACTAGCCCGACAAATCTCGTTAAAATGAGCATTCTCAGCCAAGAATCCATAGCCCGGATGAATTGCGTCAACGTCAGCCACCTCCGCCGCAGCGATAATCTGATCGATCTTCAGGTAACTATCTGCACTCCGTGCTGACCCAACACAGTATGCTTCGTCTGCTAGGGCGACGTGCATGGAGTCAGCATCCGCTTCGCTATAAACAGCGACTGACTTAATCCCTAACTCTCGGCAGGCTCGGATCACGCGAAGCGCAATTTCTCCGCGATTCGCAATCAAGATTTTCTGAAACACTGAATTCACATCTACAAGTGGGAACCAACTAAATTAAAAACCACTACAACACTCAAAGGATTTTGGGAAGATTGCCATAATCTTGATGGCCCAAGGATAACCTTCGTTGCTGCCCTGTTTTACGATTTACCGATCCGAATCGGTCTCGCAATACCTCACTTTGCTGCAATCTTAGCGAGTCACTTTCCTCACCCGACTTTCCATCTCAGCGGAAATCAAAACACGGAAATGCTCTACGCTTTCCCAAATCTTCTACTGGACATGATTGACGCAGCGATGAACCCTTTTCCAGTAGGGACTTATATCTTTTTGCGGATGTCGGTCATCAGTCCGGCTGAACTCGAAACATCGGTTTTCCGAAATCGACCGCCTGTTGGTCACTAACTAATACCTCAGTGATCGTACCACTGCACTCCGCCGGGATTTCGTTGAAAACCTTCATGGCTTCTACGATACAGACAATCGTATCTGCGGAGACCCGGTCGCCAATCTTCACAAAAGGCGGAGATTCGGGATTGGCCTTCGCATAGAAAGTCCCAACCATGGGTGCGTTGATGGTATTCGTGCCCGCCGTGTTATCCACTGCGGGTGCAGCGGCAGCAGGAGACGCAGGAACTGCCGCCGCGGCAGGGGCTGAAGCCATGGGTGCAGCTACCATCTGCACTTCCCCACCGCGTTTCAGCTTGATCTTCTCGTCGCCTTCCTGAAGATCGACTTCAACCAATTCGTGCTGTTCCATTAATTCAATGATCTGCCGGATGCGTCCAACATCAAACACATCCTTGGGCTTTGCGCCTTTGCTCATTCCTGACTCGCCGTCATTTAAATGAAAGTGATAAATCGATTACTCTGGATATACCTCTCCAGATTCCCCCATTTCACCAGAAATGGAGCCCTAGTTCTACAGCAATAACTGATGATCTTCGAGACCCTTTGGCAAGTCGCTGAGGACTTCGTAGCCAGTTTCCGTAACCAAGACGTCATCTTCGATACGAATCCCAAAGTCTCCGTCGAAATAGACACCCGGTTCAACCGTGACAATCATCCCACTCTGCAGAGTGCCGTCACCGACCGCTGACATTCTCGGGGATTCATGGATGTACAGTCCAATCCCGTGCCCCAGCCCATGCTTGAAAGCCTTGTCCATACCGTGTTTTCTGAGCACTTGACGGGCTGCTTGATCGACACTTTGGGTTGAAGCACCAGGTCGGATCGTTTCGATCGCGGCTTTCTGAGCTTCAAAAACCACTTGGTGAGCCTGATCAAATGCAGGGGTGCACGAATTCAGTCGTAGGGTCCGAGTCAGGTCACTGGCGTAACCCTCGACCAGAGCTCCCCAGTCGATGAGCAGCCCATTGGCCCCCCCAAGCAGGCGTCGTTGCGGCTGATAATGCGGCAATGCGGCTCCCGGACCTGCTCCTACGATCGGATCGAAGCTACAACCCTCGGCACCCCTTGAACGCATCGCTCCCTCGAGGGCGTAGACCACATCCAATTCCGTCCAATCTCCGCGAATATCTTTAATCACCTCGGAGAATGCGTCTTGGGCGATTCTGACAGAACGCTTTGTGATAGCGATCTCTATCGCATCCTTGATCATCCGCAGCTCCTCGACTACGGAAGCGGTCTCCACGAATTCAATCTGGCTGATCCCCGACACCAGACGCCTGTAAGAAGCAAGAGT
>JAYYHM010000226.1:0-2846 GCA_036148415.1 Planctomycetota bacterium | reverse complement strand
AAGCCAGAGTCGATAGAATCGATCCCAGCCAATAATCGTCATCAGTGCACCCGCACAAAGATAAGGACCAAAAGGCGTGTAAGCATCCCGAGTGATCACGTACCTTCCAAGAACGATAAAAATCGCGGCAAATGGAGATAGGAAAAAAGCGATCAACGCTGCTTGCCAACCCATCATGGATCCAATCATTGCCATCAATGTCACATCACCGAAACCCATCGCTTCCACATCTAAAGCCCAAGTAGCAATAATCCGGATTAACCAGACAACACCACCACCCACCGCAAGTCCATACAACCCAGTGAGTAAACCCTGCCATTGAGGCCCATCAATACTCCAAATCACTAAGATTGAAAAACTTCCGATCAGCCACAGAGTCAGTAACAACTTCCAAAAACCGTAATGAAAGATACCATCGATAAAATGTTTCATCGCACGCGTGAAACCTCTTCGCCTGAATAAAGCTGAACTCCATCTCCTATCAGCTAGAGCGAAACACCAAGCACTCCAGATCGCAAGGGCAATCAATAATGAAGATTTCCTACTATCGTGATCAGCATGAAGAGCTTTGTCGTTGGGTTCCTTCAGTAGGGACCACGGCGAATCAAAGGTCGTTGGCCCACCAAAAGGTATTCCCTCAATGAATAGGGTGGTTGGCATGAAAACCTGGACGGAAAGCGTAGCTGCAAGAAGTCCAAGACACGTGCCGGGTATGGTAATGATATCCGGGATGGTTCGCTCGTCGAAGTCAATAAACGTGGCAGCGGTCATCAACACCAAAAGCAAGGCATGAGTGAAAAACAAATCGACACCCATGCTGGAATAGCCACCGAGTAGTTCCGCTTTCTGCAATTGCAAAGGCCACAAACCGCGATTCACGACCTCAAATTGATACAGCCACAGCAGTCCAAACGGAAGGACTGCTTCAATAAGCAAGGGTCGAATCCAAAAACCTCGACCATGAAGCTTCCATTCTCGACGTAGCAGTAACCAACCGACAACGGGAATACGATCAAATCCGTTTCGATTTGAATCTTCTGGAGGCAGTCCCCACGGGCTAATGCGACGCGGATTAAAATATGCGAAGCGATAAATCGCGTAATTGGCGAGCGCGCCACCCACTAGTCCGAGCAGGAAGATCAGAACTTGTTGCAGCGATTTCGGTAAATCAATCCAAAAAGAGAGCACATCGCCTCCGCGAGCATTCAGGTTTTTCTAAAGACTAACTCTTTCTAACGCGGTTTCCAAAGATCAATCGTCTAATCCAAAAGCATGAACCGCGAATCGTCTATTCGATTGACCACGCCGCACCTCGACATTATCTTTTAACTAAGGGAATAATAGCACCCGTAAAGCGGTTTACGTTTGCCGAACTTCCGCGGGTTACCCTTTGTCTAGAGTGGAACCTAATTACATCATGGAGTTGTTAGAATTACATCATGGAGTTGTTAGAGTCGACTCATCGACCCCAACTTAATTTTTCCTTATCCATCGTTGCCACCACACTCACATCTGCGTTGATGCTGAGAGAGAATCGCAGGATTGGGCCGAATCAACCCTTCTATTCGTTGAGTAGTTATCAGATGCAATACGCCTCTCGATTTATTTTCGGATGTATTCTGCTAATCGTAGTACCGTTTTTACAAAATAATCTCTACTACACGGCTAGTGGCAATGAAACGCCGTCGAATGCGACCGATCCGAATCCCGATACCGTCAGTTTTCATCGTGATATTGATCCTATCTTTAGTCGCCATTGTTACGGTTGCCACCAAGGCGCAAAGCAACTTGGCTCCTATGTGATGACGGATTTTGATGAATTACTGCGAGGCGGGGAATCAGAGCTTCCAGCGATTGTGCCTGGCCAACCTGATGACAGTTACTTGGTAGAGCAGATCACTCCTGTTGATGGTCATGCTGAAATGCCAAACGAACCGTTTCCACCTCTGAGCAATATTGAAATTGATTTGGTTCGTAGGTGGATAGTTGCAGGTGCTATCAATGACTCCCCATCACAGGGGAAGACCTATACACGCGATAACCCTCCACCATACGTGAGTGCACCAGCGGTCCCCTCAATCGACACATCGCCGGATGGCAAACTCGTTGCCATTGCCGGTAATCACGAAATCCTATTACTAGACGCTGACAATGGTCAGATACAGACACGTTTGATAGGACTGAGTCCACGCATTAATACCGTCAGTTTTTCTCCAGACGGTTCCAAAGTAGCTGCACTGGGTGGAACACCTGGCGAGCGAGGTGAATTACAGATCTGGGATATAGCATCGAGCAGTCTCGATCTCTCTCAAATGGTGACCTATGACACACTGTCCGGAGGCAGTTGGTCACCGGATGGCACGAAGATTGCATTCGGTGCAACCGACAATGTGGTCCGCGCGGTCGACTCAACCACCGGTGAGCAAGTCCTTTTTCAGGGTGCGCACGAAGATTGGGTTCGCGATACAACGTTCACTCCCGATAGCACGCATGTGATCAGTGTCGCTCGTGACATGTCATGTAAGCTGACCGAAGTAGCCACGGAACGCTTTATTGATAATATTACCTCCATCACACCTGGGGCTTTGTCGGGTGGTTTGAGTAGCGTTGTAGCTCATCCAGAGAGAAACGAGATCTTCGTCGGTGGAGCAGACGGCATAGCGAAGGTGTATCGGATCTTCCGTATCACAGCCAGAAAAATTGGAGACGATGCAAACCTCATTCGTCGTATGCCGGAGATGCCTGGTCGCATCTTTAGTGTCGCGTTGAATCACGATGCAACACTGCTCGCTGCAGCATCAACGCTGAATGGTCAAAGTGAAGTCCGTATCTGGAAATATGATTTC
>JAYYHM010000225.1:0-5049 GCA_036148415.1 Planctomycetota bacterium | reverse complement strand
TTTCCGTCGCACTTCGCCGATAACGTCAATTGAATTTCTTCTCGCACGCTGACCGGTTTGCTTCCCTTGATTCTGCCTACAATGAGCCTGTTGCCGGCGATACCGATGTTGATACCACTATTAGCAAAGCAGTTGCTCCGGAACTCGTTTAGTTCACTGTGTATACCGAGGCGAAAACCAGCACTCGCTTGTTGCCCGGGTTGTTCCACCGCTTGTAGCTTCACACTGATGACTGCATTTCCCAGAAGATGAGCCCACTGATGAGTAATCAGATGAAGATTCCGATTACCTCCCATCGTGAGGCATTCGGCCCATCCGCCTCGGACTGCCCAATCTTCCATTGGATTGGCCCAGATCCGTGGGTGGAGCCAGACTCGGTCATGACATTTTTCCCATGAAATGTGCGTGGGTTCATCATGACCGGTTGCTGTCAACACACCAGTTTGGCCTCTCAGCTTATTCTGCCCACAAAGGTGCCGAGATAATCCCAAGAACGCTGCACTGAAACTGCCAACTTTTAACATGATGCGTCGTCTAAGAGAATTCATCATGCTGCTTTCGTAAAATGCGTGGTGTGTTGAAGGATTTCTGAATTGTTCACCAAGGACTGCTCGGCATTTCCATACTATCTTAGTTCATCAACGGTAACGAACCGAATAATCGATCACCCTTCGGTAAGAGGATTCTATCAATCCGTAAGCATCTTCTTAACACGAATATTCCATGAAGAGATGAATCGGTTCACATACAACCAAACTCAAGTTTAGAACATCCGTCAGTGATTTGCTGTCGCCGATATTTTGATCTTATTAATGCGCGAAAAATGATCAGAGTTTATTCCAGGTTAAAAACACAGATTTAAGCTCCTCAGGAAAACAGAGCATATGAGTGCTTCAAAGCTTTTAGTCTGCCAAATGATTTTCTTGATGTCTGGCTTAGCAGACAACATATCGTATGCCGACCAACGCCCTAATATTCTGTTTTGTTTTGCAGATGATTGGGTGTCTCGTAAAGCGTCGTTTTTCCGAAGAGTGACGTGTCGGACCATCCAAGATCATCAGCTAGGATGAGCAGGATGTTCTTTGGATTTTCCGCAGAAGCTGAGTCGATGAATAGCAATGCTGGGATAAGAAAGAAAATGAACTTCATCGATATTTGTAAACTTATTTTGTCTAATTAAATACAGCTGCATCAGATTTACTGAGCTAGGACTGCAGGAATCAGCCGTTGTGGAGCTGTTTGAAGCATATTTCCCATACCCTGGTTGTGAGCGGTGATCGCGATGATCAGATCCAAGTCATCAATCACCAGGATAAATTGACCACCGGCACCTCGAGCAGATCTTACCGTGTAACTTTTTCCATTTACCTCTGTATCATGGGTCCACCAAAAAAACCCATAAGACGTATTTTGTGGATTGGTGTGAATGCGAGAGGTAGCTTTTTGGATAAACTTCTCGGGGATCAATTGCTCACCGTCCCATCTGCCATCATTACGGACCAACACCCCAAATTTGATCATGTCTCGTGACCGCATACTGCTTCCAGCAGCCGATTTTGGAAGACCACTTGCATCATCTTGCCAACCAAAATTTGTGATCCCGAGCTTGTTCAGTAACTCCTCAACAATCATTTTTTTCGCTGAGTCAGGAGTAATCTGCTGAATTACCTGCATGACAATAGAGGGATCAGAGGACTGATATTTGTATTGTTGACTTTGCGAATCAATGGGACCAGATTCTTCTAAGAATGCTTGGATTAGTCCCTGGCCCTGCAGCGACGGACTTGGTTTACGTAATTTGGTGGCTGCAAGTTGACTTATGCGAATACCAGAGTGCATATTCAGAGCATCATGGAGCGTAATGGTGTCACTACCCGCAGCAAGCTGATTCCTGTTAATCTCATCAAGGAAGTCCAATACGGGGCGTTTCAGATCAGCCATGGTAATGTAGCCAAGAGTCATCGCGCGTCCCAATGCCAACGCTGTATACGACTTGGTGATTGACATTTGGTAGTGAGGGTAATTCACTCTGCCGCGCCGGTAATAGGATTCAAAAATTAAGCGGCCATCATGATGAATTAACAAGCTGTCGATTTCACCATGTTTTCCAGATGCAATTTCATTAGCAAAATTCAGGACTAATTCCTTATTGCTGGTATCTTGTCCGAGTTCTCCGACCTCTATTCCGTCAGCCATGTCCTCCGGTGAGGTGTCAAGAAAGGGTTGATTCAGATCCGGAAGCTTCCGTTCGTTTGAATAAGATACCTGCGATAACTTTAGATTCTCGACTGCTGGTGCTGGTTGGCCAGATTCACTGAGAGAAACCAGCTCGGCATAGCTCATTGGGTTGCGTTGCGGTGAATTTGCCGGAGTTGCCGTCGGGACCCGATCCAGAGAGGATCTTCTGCCGTAGGGCTTTTCTTCTGTTTTGACTTCGACAGCTATATCCCGAGGTGGCTTGAAGTCATCGGTGATAAAGCTCGATGCCGGTAAATCCTCAGAATTGACCAAACTTACTGTCGGGTTTGCTTCCGTTTTACGAAACAGGTACCTCACGTACTTGGGCTGATTCACGTTCGGGTGTGTGACGTGGACTTGATCTCCGACTATCTCTGCATGTGCGGGTACATATTTTCCATCTTGGCCTGCAATTTCAAAGAACTCTAATTGTTTCGGATTCCCGTTTCGATTTTTGAGGCCTTTTGCAATATGATCGAATTCGAGCTCCGCACGGTGATTGTTGTAGCGAACCTCTTTGAGTATCGGCCCGGAATATTCTAGATCCGTATACCCATAATCTTTTGCCAAAGCCCATAAAGCTAAACGCGTGCCGGCCACCTTTTTATTGTCAGGATGCAAACTGGGGCCATGGTCATAAAAGACTGCCATGCCCGTGTTCGAACTTGAACTTAGAACTCTCCGCATCGAATCGCGCAGCCATGGCCACTCACCTGTCGAATCCTGTGTTGGTACTTGAACGAAGTAGAAAGGAAACTTTCGATAAGTCTCCGAAGAAGGATCGGCGAATCGTTTTCGCCAAATTTCGATCATGAACGGCAGTAGATCTCGGTATTCATAACCGGTCTGCGCTTTTGCATTTCGCTCGCCTTGATACCAAATCACTCCACGGAAGCATGTGGGTACAATCGGTGCGATTTTGTCGGCGAATTGAACACCGGGATTACGATTCTCTTGGAAGTCATTCCAATCTTCAGGAATGTCCAGTCGTTTTCGGATGACTTCTGATTCTTCCTTAGGAATCCACGATTGAATCGGAGTTCCTGAGTTGTAACGAAGGATAAGCCCAAGCGGCACACCCAATTCGCGATATAACTTTTCCCCGAAATAAAATCCCACGCGGGAAACAGTCCGCTGAGTTTTTGAATCGATAGGTGTCCAGCCATTGCGGGTAGACACTCGCATGTGTTCTAGGCCTGATTCAAAATACTTTGGTTCAATGAATCGATTCTTACTCGAATTAAAAGAGTCAGCCATATTCGATTGGCCACTGCAAAGCCAAACCTCGCCAACTAACACTCCTGTGATTCTCAGTTGGTTGCTCCCATCAATTACCAACGTTTGCTCTTCGCTCGAGGCCGTTAAAGGATCCAAGTAGAGAATCCATTTTCCCTCTTGATCCGCTTGGGTCTGCTTTGTTTGTCCCAAAAACTTTACGGTTACCACTTCACCCACGGCGGCCGATCCCCAGATAGGCACTCTCAAGTCGCGTTGCAGTACCATATTATTTGAGAATATGCTCGGTAGCGTTATTTCTCCACGGGCGACAACTGCTGGACTGATCAGTAAAACAACAATCAGGAAAAGTCGAAGGTTCGTCTTTGGTAAAATATCACTTGGTTTATCGATATGTTTTCTCGCATCACATTTGGGGTGAAGGTTGCGCGCGATCATATTCAGTCTGATTGATTGGATGAGATGGGAAATTAGAAGCGTGGCGGGTTTCTCGGTGATCGAAGCCCAGCACCATTCTCGAGGCGCCGAATTTGTTCGTCAGTGAGGATTTCTCTGAGCTGTTTATCGACTGAAATCTGGAGCTGGTCGATTTGCTCTTGTTGATCTTCAGTCAGATTGAGAGATCGTTTTACAAAATCAGGTAATATTTGTCCCGGTTTCGGAAGAGCGTTAAACGGTTGGTTGCCATTCGGTCTACGTGATCCGGGCGTACCGAAATCTCTTGATCCACCAAATCCATTGGGTCCTGCAGGCCGTTGTCCCATTGGATTTCTTCCCGCTGATCGTTCTCCAATTCCTCGAGGGAATGGTTGACCTCCACCCGCTCTTCCCCTTTGGAAATCTTGTGATGGAGTTCCTTTCCAAAAGCGTGGAATCACCGGCCACTGCTCAGTAAGGAAATAGGCATAGGTGCCATCGGGAAACTCAGGGGTTACCGTTTGGCGGCCATTGCATGCATCCAAATCTCCACTTCCAGGCACATATTCGTAGTCACGCACGAAAGTGCCATCATAGATCCCCGCTGGGGCTTCACCGCCTGGTCGTGATCCAGATTTGAGTTGATAGCTCGAACTTAACTTTTGAACTTTTGATTTGTTGTCGACGGGGTCTGAATAACCATACACGGCATAGATCGGAAAGCCGTCGGCGGCCCAGCCAATCAGTGGCGAGTGTTCTTTTGAGTTCAATTTTACGGAGTCCAGCAAGCCTGTCGGCAGTCCGTGGTAGTGGTATTTTCCGTTGGGTTGAACATGTGCATGCGAGACGTCGATGCCGAGCGCAATAGCCCCGGACAGGGGTTCATACTGCCAGCCAGGCTCACCATCGTAGAACTCCCCTGCACCCGGGTCGAAAGGTACTCCATTAATCGCTACACCAAATTCGCCTTGAATAGGCGTAGATTCAGTGGCTTGTTTTGGATTAGCAGGAATTCTGTACTCGTGATCCTGCACAGTGATCCGATTAGGATTACCTCGGTTCGGGAACGTTCCGGTTTTGTGAGCTGGTATCCCATTAGCTTGAATGACTCGTTGATTACCCACGATGTCGATACTGACTTCGTTTGTTTGTTGATTG
>JAYYHM010000224.1:0-2694 GCA_036148415.1 Planctomycetota bacterium | reverse complement strand
CCATCGAAGATCAGACATTACAGCTCACTGCCACGGTTCTATCTGCTGATGGGAAACAACGGTTAGATCAGGAATCGTCCATCCAGCTAGGCGAATCGCCCATCGAGTCTGCTGAGCAGTTAGCCAAAGAGGTAGCGGATGGCCTTCGTGCTGCTGGAGCAGTCGAGTTGATCCAAACATCCCGCTGAATGACGACAGAAACCCCCGTTTGATCAAGCTAGAGCATCAGCGGGCACTAGAGCCTTGAATCACCAATTTTATTGGCCTAGCATGGGGGTGAATTGAAGCCACGCCCACACGATCATAACGCTCCATGCTCAGCCAGAACCGCGAACTCGCATTACCCCGAAACGAACGGCATGTTTCAACCGGTGGTTTGATCAACCAATACGTCTTGGTTTGGATGCTGCTCAGTTTTTCTCTAGCTACTGTCAGCAGAGGTGACGATCTTCCTCAGCTACCCGAAGGCTTCACGGTGGATGTGGTAGCAAGTGAACCCATGGTAAGTAATCCTTGTGTGATGGCCTTTGATCGACAAGGGCGCATTTGTGTGGCGCAGGGTCAACAGTGGCGTTCACCAAAACCTGATACCCCCGGTGATAGGATTGACATCCTCTTGGATCATGACGGGGACGGCATCGCGGATGCGATCAAGACATTCGCCGAAGGATTCAATAGCGTGCAGGGAATAGCTTGGCACGGAGATGACCTGTGGGTCGCCAACTCTCCTGATCTAACTGTGGTTCGAGATACTGACGGAGACGATCAGGCCGATGTCTACATCAAGGTTTACACGGGTTTAGGAAATCTTGAACACTCGCTTCACGGACTGAATTTCGGTCCTGATGGGAAACTCTACATGTCCAAAGGGAATTCCAAAGGATACAACCGGCTAGATCAGCTAGCGCCCAAGGCTTTCCGAGAACTATGGGGTCTGAAATCTCCAAAGGGGGCACCTGATTACACACCTGTGCAAGTGGATTCCAAGGAGACCTATCAACGTGCCTATCACACACCTCAGGACGACTGGGGACAACAGGGAGGAATCTTGCGGTGTGATCCCTATGGCCCGGGAGATGATATTAATGAAATGGGGAAGAATCTTGAAATCGTATCACGAGGTTTTAGAAACCCATGGGATATCTGTTTCGATTCAGAATTCAATTGGCTAGGTACTGACAACGATCAGACTGAAGGAGATAAGGTTTACGCACCTTTTTTCGGTGCGCACTATGGCTGGGGGCACCCATGGAGTTTTCATTGGAAAGGTATTGGTCATCTCCCCACTGTTCCGATCAGTATGCCACTTTATGAAGGTTCAGGCGCAGGGGTAATTCATTACCAGGCAAATCACTTTCCACCCGAATACCAAGGCATGTTCTTCGTTAATGACTGGATGCGCCGCGAGGTTTATCTGTTTAAACCCGAATGGAAAGGAGCGCACTTAAGGCACGCCGGTGGTGCATCGCCACCCGTTTTCGCACATGCTGACGGGGGACGTTCTTTGCCGTCCAGTTCAGGCCGTGTCTTTGACCCCACTGACATTGAGGTCGGTCCTGATGGGGCTCTCTACATCCTCAGTTGGGGACACGGTTATGGCGGCACCATTGAAAATGGTAAACAGATTGACGCCGGACGGGTCTATCGAATACGTCACACGACACGTCCGCTCCAAAACTGGAATCCTCGACTTGCGAAAAAATCGCTCGCCGATACGAGCTACAAAGATTTGTTACGAGCCATGGGCTCGAGCATTCCTGCGTGGCGGGTCAACGCACAACGGGAACTCCTTGCACGCGGGGAGGCAAGTATTGCGTTCCTCGAAGAAGCACTTGCTGGCAACCTCAGTACCTCCGAACAAACTTGGGCGTCTTGGACGTTAGGGAGATTATCACCCGAGCGACTCATCAAGTTCGTCTCCAATCGCTTGGATGATTTTAACCTGCACCAGCAAACGCTGAGGGTGATCGCGCAACAGCGTCCATCGCTCTTGGACGATTTACTTCAGTGGGATTCGACCGATGCGAGACTCAGACACGAAACGATCCAAGCAGTTTGGCAGTCACAACGCAAGGACTTAAGCACACAACTGATCACCTCTTTGGCCGAGGAGAACGATCGCGTTGTGTTCTACTCCGCGTGGAATGCAATGGCTGATTTGCTTTCGGTTCCGGAGCTAAAAACCTACCTATCAGATGGACGTGCTAAGGTAAGACTCGGCGCACTTCTTGGGCTCTTCTTAACGGATTCCCTGGACCCATCCGAAGTGATCCCTTTTCGCTCCGACGCTTCCCCTGAGATTGCTGCGTTGGTTGAACTTTGGCTTGAAAAAACCGGAAATGGCGAACCCCTCATCACCCTCACGCCCGAACCGGGCAGCTACCAGCAGGCGGTGGTAGTCGAGGTACGTTCGAATCTGCCACGAAGCACGATTAGGTACACTCGGGACGGTTCAGTACCCGCAATGACAAGTGAAAGTGTCAATGGCCCTATCACTTTGGAGAAGGACACGCAGTTGCGTTTGGGAGTCTTTAAGAATCGCGTGCAGGCAGGCGCAACCATTGACGCCGACTACCGGATACAACCTGGCTGGACCTACATCCACCGGAAATTTATCACAGAACTGAATTCAGACAGCGGTTTAACGTACGAAATGGACTGGTCCGGACTACAGGTCGGAAAGCGTCACTATAC
>JAYYHM010000223.1:0-7902 GCA_036148415.1 Planctomycetota bacterium | reverse complement strand
CAGCAAGCGAGCCATATGAATGATCGAACCCAAAATGATTCGGTCCCCATTTGGGAAGCGATCCAAGATGCCATTTTCCAATCAAACAGGTGTCGTAACCATGCTCAGCAAGTAGACGCGGTAAAGTGACCGTGGTGAATGGAATCGCCAAGGTCTTGGTTGGAGTGGTGACCCCAAAACGAGTCCAGTTTCGCCCCGTTAGTAATCCTGTGCGTGTCGGACTGCATACTGGAGCAACATAATGACTGGTCAGCTCAACGCCTCCCGATGCAAGCTGGTCAAGGTGTGGTGTTTCTGCAGCACCACCATGAAATCCAACGTCTCCCCAACCCAAGTCATCCGCGAGTATAAAGATAAGGTTGGGCTTCGAATTTTCCGCGGACAAAATGGAAGACGCTGCATAAAGTGCGATAAAAATAAACAACGACCAACGCATGATTGACTCCTAGGATTGCTGCTTAACTATCGCCTCACCATCTATGCGAGAAGGTCCGCTAGAACTTTCCCGTGCACATCCGTTAGACGCCGCTGAATTCCATTGTGATAGTAGGATAATCTTTCATGGTCGATCCCCAACAGGTGCAAAGCGGTTGCGTGCAAATCGTAGCAGTAGGTGGGTGACTCCGTTGCGCGGAAACCTAATTCATCCGTTGCACCGTAGCGCAGACCTCCCTTGATGCCCCCACCCGCCATCCATGCGGTAAATGCTCCCGAGTTATGATCTCGCCCCAAACCCTTGCCACCTTGGGAGGCGGGCTGTCGCCCAAATTCAGTTGTGCAAATCACTAAGGTTTCATCTAGCATTCCTCGCAAACTCAAATCCGTAAGAAGGGCCGACGCCCCGGCGTCCAATACCTTACCCCAGTACCCATGATCTCGTGGTAAATCTTCATGGCTATCCCAATTGGGACGTATCGGTTCCGCCGTGGTATTTTCGGCACCACAGTAGATCTGAACAAATCTCACCCCACGTTCGGATAATCGACGGGCCATAAGACACTGTCTACCAAAGTCACCCAAGATCTGATGATCCAGCTGATATAACCGGGAAGTGGACTTGGGTTCCTTACTAAGATCTGCAACCTCGGGAGCACTAAGCTGTAATTTTGCGGCCATCTCATAAGCATCAATCCGTGCCTCAAGCTCCGAAACATCTGTTCGCTCTTTGAGATGCTCTCGATTCATCTGCTTCAAAAAATCAAGACTCTTCTGATCAACCGGATCCGTTAACGCTCTCAAAGTTTCTGGCGGATAGAGATCAGCTATGGGTCGACCTTCATCTCTAAAATCCAAGGTGACCGCCTGGTGAGTCGCGGGAAGAAAACCGGCTCCCCAATTGAGCACACCTCCAGGAGGCAGGCCACGAGAATCGGGTAGGACAACGTAAGAGGGCAGCTCCTGGCTCTCGCTACCTAAGCCATAGGTAACCCAAGAGCCCATGCTGGGAAAGCCAGGTAGGGTGAACCCTGTATTCATCATGAAGCAGGCTGGACCATGAAGTGCCGTTTTACTTTGCATCGAGTTCACGAAAGCAATCGAATCCACATGCTTCGCCAGGCGGGGAAATAGATCACTGACCCAGAGCCCCGATTCACCATGCTGTGAGAACTTCCAAAAACTTGGCTGGCAGTTACCTGGCTTGGATGCAAAGAACTGCAGCTTCCCTTCTGGATCGAATGGTTTACCTGCTCGCTTAGCTAATTCCGGCTTGTAATCGAACGTATCTACCTGACTCATTCCGCCCGGACAAAAGATCTGAATTACTCGCTTGGCTTTGGCGGGGTGATGCACTGTCTTCCGTGTTTCCTCAGCACGAAGACAGTCAAATGCAAGAGCTCCTAAACCGCCGCCCGAAATCTTGAGCCATTCTCTCCGGTTGGTGATGCGTTCCAGTCCGGTGACGAATCCCGCACACGTAGAGTTTCGAGGCCTGATGAATCTATTCCGAACCACCGCTCAAACCTCCCTGTTACAGACTTCTTTGATTACATGTCCATGTACATCCGTCAATCGTCTTTCGAAACCATTGTGATAGTAAGTCAGCTTTATGTGATTCAAACCAAGAAGATGCAGTACGGTAGCGTGCAAGTCATAAACGGTTGATACTTTATCAACGGCTCGATAGCTAAATTCATCTGTTGCCCCGTAGGTGTAGGGAGCCTTCACTCCAGCTCCCATCATCCACGCAGTGAATCCATCCGGATTATGATCACGCCCACTGGCACCCTTCTGGAAAGTTGGCATCCGACCAAACTCCGTTACCCAAAGAACCAGGGTTTTCTCGAGCATCCCTCGCCTCTTGAGATCTCGAAGCAAGGCAGCACAGGGTTGATCGAGCACAGGACCGTGTTTGCTATACTGGTCCATGATGTGCTTATGCCCATCCCAATTACTGACTCCTTCTCCTCCAGTTTGATACGCCCCGTTGAAAAGCTGGACGAATCGCACTCCTTTCTCCAGCAACCGCCGAGCTAAAATACAGTTGTTCGCGAACTGTGCCTTGAGTGGATTGGAAGAATCGTCCGCTCCATACTCACGCAAGGTTGCTGCGGTCTCAGAGGAAAGATCTGTCACCTCCGGAACGCTTAATTGCATCCGAGCAGCAAGCTCATAGGATGAGATCCGAGCGGCCAAATCCGTGTCCCCAGGAAATCCTTCCCGGTGCTCTTGATTCAATTCGCGAAGAAATCGCCTTGTCTCACGATCTTCCTCAACTCCAACACCTGCTGGTACTTCCATATTGCGGATCGGCTTTACCGCATTGAATTCGGTACCTTGATAAGCCGCGGGCAAAAAACCGGGTCCCCAGTTATTCACGCTGGATTGAGGAGTACCTCTCGGGTCAGAAATGGCAACGTAGGAAGGTAGATCTTCATTTTCCGTACCCAGAGCCCAAGTGGTCCATGCACCCATGCTGGGAAAACCGTCCAAGGTATAGCCCGTCGACATGAAGTTCTCTCCAGGGCCGTGAGTATTGGTCTTACTCGTCAATGAATGCAGAAAACACATATCATCTGCGAGTTCAGCTATTTGTGGGAGCAAATCCGAAATCATCTTTCCACTTTCACCTCGCGGCTTAAACTCCCAGGGACTCTTAGTCAGCATCCCCTGTTCGCCCTGGAAAGTGAGCAGCTTATCCCCACCTGGCATGGCCTGACCGTGCCGCTTAATCAGTTCGGGCTTGTAATCAAAGGTATCGATTTGGCTGCATGCTCCAGAGCAAAAAATCACTAGAATATTTTCAGCCGATGCTTGATGATGGGACGGCCGAGCAGCGAAGGGACGTGTTGGATCAATAACAGGCTTGCCGCTTGAAAATTCCTTCGCGATCAGACCATCCGCATCCAGCAGGCTCGCGAGCGCGATTCCACTGAGCCCCGTGAAAGTATCTTGCAAAAAATGCCGCCGGCCGTTCGATTGATTCATCGTTTCTCTTTCAACTTGGATCGGTCGTTAGCATGCTGTGTAGTACGCATACGCTATTAATATTCACTTCAACAGATCTTGCAGAATTTTAAGCTCATGGGATGAAAACAAATTCATTCGAATTGAGTAAGGCTCGAGTCAATGCCTTCCAACCATATTGATCGACCAGCTCCAGACTCAAACGAATCTCTCGTTCTCCAGGATTCCTCTGGTAGCATAGCTGCCAAGCTCGAGTAACACGTTGATGGGGATCAATCGTTTCACTGACAATCCGATCCGCAAATAATTCTGATTGCTGTAGGACGAAACTGCTGTTGAGCAGACTTAGCGCTTGCAGTGGCGTCGTCGACCGACTTCGCTTTGCAACCACCATGCTTGCGTCAGGACAATCGAAGACTCCGAAGACTTGATCTTTCTCCTGGCGAACCTTGGTCATGTAAATCATTCTTCGCCAATCCTCAGGGCCATAAATCTCTTTGGGGTGATAATGTCGGACATTTTCCATCTGCACTTCGAAGGCGCTGAATCCTTTACCACCCCGATTATCCAGGTCGAGAACACCCGAAACGTAGAGAATGGAATCGCGAATCGTCTCAGCATCTAGTCTTCGTGGGGCAAATCTCCAAAGAAGACGGTTACCTGCGTCGACCTGCAAAGCCTGACTATTCGGTTCATGACTCTGACACCAAGTATCAGAAAGCAGGATCAATCGATGGATATGCTTAAGTGACCAGTTTGATTCGATCAATTCATTGGAAAGCCAATCGATTAGCTGAGGGTGTGTTGGCTTGGCACCATTTCTGCCAAAATCAGATGGAGTGCTAACAATACCCTCTCCAAAGTGAAACTGCCAAATACGGTTCACAATCACCCGTGAGGTGAGTGAAGTCGTGTCATCTGCAATCCACTCTGCTAACGCTCGACGTCTGTCCTTTTCAGCACTATCCGCATCAAGTTTCAAGTCAGTCAGTACCTCAATTCCTGCAGGCACTACCTGCTCGCGAGGACTAGTGGGCTCACCACGGTATAATCGATGAGTTACTCCCGGTTGCGTAAACTGCCCGACGTAGGCGACTCGCTGGGATTGTATTCGTTCAAGATCAACTTGGATCTGCTCGATTTCGGCCAACCATTCCCTCGCCTTTTTTGCTTCCTCCTCTGGAAAATTCTCAAAGTCGTAATGTTGCTCATCACTCTCTTGGTTAGCACCGCTGCGACGATCGGAGCTACCCGCTACATATTGCGAGACTCCATCAGCATCCTGTAATTCAATACGGTACTCCAGAGCAGTCCGATCAGAATATTTACCGGTCCGATCGCGAGCCCAAACGATTCGATCCACGTTATGGATCTGTGGAAAGTCAATTTGAACCCAACCACCTGTCAAGTGCGCGCTGATCCAACTTCTATCATTGCCATATTCCCCATCGTTGATTTGCGTCAGCTTGTGTATTGGATGGACGAAGTCTCCTGATGAAGAAGCAATCGCACCAGCTTCCGCCAGAGCTACATTCTCTTCCCCTGCAAAAACTTCCAGTTCATCGATGCACGCTTCACTCTGGTTGGCACGATCGATCCAAAACCGCACTGCTTTTGCAGGACGCGAAGCAAACGTTTCGGTGTTCATGCCGGAGGTCACATGCTGCCTCAAGTTTGGCTTGATCGCAACCGACTTGTCGCTAACCGAAGAGTCAACCTCCTCTAAAACAATCACATCTGCGGTAACTGCTTCCGAATCACCACCGCTAAGTGTGATGACATCCTCCGGGGTTAGGTGATGCAGACCCGCATCATAGAAACCGCTCCACATTTTCTTCTGGGTAATCTTCCCGCTTTCATCGACACCTGTACCGTCTGCCAGCAATTGCTGATTCACCTTTGCAATTATCTTCTCGCCCGAGGCACTCACTAATCGGTAGCTTGCCTGGGTCGTATGGGAACTGAACCCAGCACCCCAACTCAACCAAATGCGAAATGTTCCACTAAGATTTGGCTCGTAGCGCAAAACCGGTTTTCCCGGTGTATGATTCCACCACGAGTACCCTTCGCCGGTCCACTGCGATTTCGATCCAGCTACATCAGTTGCAAATCCCTTGGGCTCACTCAGAGTCACGGCCTGTCGATCATCCAGCACGCGGACCAGTCCACCACTGCGGAGTGCGGGTTTGAATTTCTTTAACTTACCTTGCAGGGCAAGAATTTCATCCTGCAGCTCTTTGACAGTTTTCGCCTCCTGATCCGTCAAAGGCAGGGTTGCATTCCCATGATTGACGCCGGCAAAAATCGCCTGCAACGCATAATAATCTGTCTGTGAAATTGGATCGAACTTATGATCGTGGCACCTTGCGCATCCGGTCGTCAGACCCAAGAAAGCAGTACCAACCGTGTTGATCATGTCATCCAATTCATTCATTCGCTGAACAAGCCCCAATTTAGGATCCTGACCTTTGACGATATCGACGGGCCCAGCAACCAGAAAACCTGTGCCCATCGGCTCCCCATAACTATCACCCGCAACTTGAGATCTGACGAACTCATCGTAAGGCATATCACGATTAAAACAGTCGATGACCCAATCCCGAAAAGGCCACGCCGTGGGACGTTCCCGATTGGTCTCATAGCCATTTGTTTCACCAAATCTGATGAGGTCCAGCCATAAACTAGCGAAGCGTTCTCCATAGAGTGGACTATCCAGAACTTGATTGACCAAAGTACCCCAAGCATCCTCACTCTTGTCCTCGACGAAAGCCTTGGTCTGCTCAGGTGTCGGTGGTATTCCAAGCATAATCAAATAGAGACGCCGGATCAGATTGGCTCGATCGGCTCTCCGCGATGGCAACAGATTTTCTGCCCCGAGTCGAGCCTGAACAAACTCATCAAGATCATCAGCATCAGTCGGTTCAAGGGGCAAAAATGCCCAATGACTCAGTGTGATCTCTTCCTTGGCTGGTCCGTAACTCTTAGGAGTTTCGGCACCCTCTAGAATCCATTGTTCTAAAATCTCAATTTCTTCATTCGAAAGTTGTCCATCCGGTGGCATCTCGTAGCCCGGCTCTTCATGACGCACGACCTTCATCAAGAAGCTCTTTTCTGGTGACCTGGGAATAACTGCAGGTTCACCACTCTCGCCTCCACGTAAAAGCCTAGCCAGACGATCCACCCGGAAGGACGCTTCCTGATCATCTGGGCCATGACAATCTATACAATGGGCTTCGAGGATTGGCTCGACTAACTCCTCAAAATCGAGTGCCCCAGCCGTGCCTCCTCCACGTAGGATCAAGACACACAAAATAGCCAATTGAACAGACCGTAAACGGTAAGTAATCAGCAGAATTTGAAGAGGATGATTCATGGGTGGCTCAATGACTTCTTTAATCCACGTAAAGGAATTCATTTGAATTGAAGTGTACACGGCAATAGGCAAACAAGCCGTTCTCCAAAATAAACTCCGTTGAGCTAGATTGTTCTTCGGGTTTAGGCTCCCTGGAATAAGCGAGTAAAAATGCCTGTCTGACCTGCTGGGATACCTCGGAGGTTGACGCGTTTAAGCGATCCGCGAAATACTGACTCTGGCGTATCAGGAATTCATTGTTGAAAAGCGCTAAGGACTGCAAAGGAGTCGTGGTCATCAATCGTTTGGGCGTAAGCACCGCTGGATCTGGACAGTCCAATGTCGTCAGGAATGCGTTGGGTGTTGTACGCACCACATATCGGTAAATGCTCCGACGCCATAAAGTCGGGTCATCAGGAACGATGTATTGATAAACCGGTGCGTAGGCATCCGTGTATTCGAAATCTTCGAAACCAGGTCCACCCGCTGAGATATTCAATTTCCCACTCACAGCAAGAATGGAATCTCGAATCGCTTCAGCCGCCAAACGTCGGGGGTTCTGCTTCCAGAGCAAGTCATTATCTGCATCATTTTGAAACCCAAGAGCATCGGGCGACACACGACTCGTTTGACAATACGTTTCACTGTTTAGGATCAATCGGTGAACAGCCTTGAGCGACCCACCATGTTCTCGCAACTTCCCAGCCAACCAGTCAAGTAACATCGGATGGGTTGGCAAAGCTCCTCCGGATCCAAAGTCACTCGGCGTTGCAACGATGCCTCGGCCGAAATGCCACAACCATAAACGATTAGCCATCACTCGATAGGTAAGAGGATTCCGAGGGTCGACCAACCAATTCGCCAAAGCTACCCGCCGATCTCCTTCGGGCATTCCTGCTGGACCGAACTGAGATTCGAGGGATTCGATGCACCCAAGCGCCCCGGCAGATATCGGGTCACCTGTTGGACTTTCTGCTTCACCTCTCCTCAACTTTCGAATGACATCTGGATCAGCTTTACCGATGGTCGCGAACACCTTTGGCGGAGGACCAAGTTGCTGGAGCGATTCATCTAAACGTAGGATCTCCTGGTTTAATCTGACCACGCTCTGAGCAATATCATTCGATGGCGTCGGAGAATCCACG
>JAYYHM010000222.1:0-4245 GCA_036148415.1 Planctomycetota bacterium | reverse complement strand
GATGGCCCAATCATCCATGTGCTCGACGCTAGCAGAAGCGTCGGTGTTGTCGAAAAACTCATTAGTGATGAACACAGGGATGAGTATGTCTCGAAAAATCTTGCTGAACAGAAAAAGCTTGTCGCAAGCTACCGAGGCCGCCAGCAGAAACTAGTCGACTATGAGACCGCACGCAAAAATGCATTTAAAACGGATTGGAATCAGATAGAGATTAATCATCCTGAATTCACCGGCACAAAAATCCTGAAGAATTTCCCGTTAACTGAAATTCGACCCTACATTGATTGGTCCCCGTTTTTTATGACCTGGGAGCTCAAAGGAAAATACCCGAAAATTTTCGACGATAGAGTAGTTGGAGATCAAGCAAAAGAGTTGTTCCAAGATGCTAACGCTCTTATTGATGAAATCATTGCTAAGAACGTAATCTGTGCAAATGCCGCGTACGCGTTTTGGCCGGCAGCCAGTCAAGACGACGACGTCATTATCTACACCGATGAACATAGATCTAATGAATTAGCTCGATTTCATTTCCTTCGGCAGCAATGGGAACGCAAAGGTCAGCAGGACTTCAGATGCCTTTCCGACTACATCGCGCCGGTGGAATCGGCCAGGGCAGACTATATCGGCGGATTTGTTGTCACGGCAGGTATTGGAGCAGATGACTTTGCAAACGAGTTCAAAGCCCAGCACGATGATTATCGAGCGATTATGGTTCAGGCCGTTGCAGATCGTTTCGCAGAAGCTTTCGCAGAGTTGCTTCATGAGCGAGCTAGGCGAGACTGGGGTTTCGGAAAAGTAGAATCGCTCACTAAAGACGATCTCATTGACGAGCAATACCGTGGCATCAGGCCGGCGGCCGGATACCCTGCTTGTCCGGATCACACCGAAAAGCAAACCCTTTTTGATCTGCTCGATGCGAAAGTCAATACCGGTGTTGATCTCACCTCAAGTTTCGCAATGACTCCCGGGGCAAGTGTGAGTGGATTGTATTTCTCGCATCCCAACTGTCGTTACTTTGCGGTGGACAGAATCACGAGGGATCAGGTCGAGCATTACTCCCTCCGAAAAGGACAATCGATTACGGAGACGGAACGCTGGCTGAGCCCGAATCTAGCCTATGAACCAGAGTCATAGCCGCTAGTCTCTGATGATTCTAAAGCCCAATCTCAAGCCCTGAGATCTAGTCGATCATTAGCCGCTACTCTAAATGTCTTATTATTTTATCTAAATCACATCGCTTGATTGCCCGCTGTAATGGGATTGAGTGCATAATCACTAACGCACATCACCACTACAGTTGAGTCTGATCAGATGCCGAATTTCCCATTCTTAAACATCGCGATTACGATACTTTATTGGCTCTCGACCTATGGCCTGACCCTCGAATCAGCTGTCGCAAATGATACAGGCACCTATCAAAAAAAAGTAAATGAGATCGATTTCCAAATTGCAGCTGGACTAGAGCTCCAACTAGTAGCAGCTCCTCCACTAATCAAATGGCCTATCGTGGCCGACTGGGACATCGATGGCAGACTGGTTGTAGCGGAATCAGGCGGCGTACAACGCCCGGTGGCCGAACACAACCTTCTAGGTTTGCACAAAATTGTCCGGCTAATTGATGAAGATAATGATGGCGTGTTTGATCAGCGGATGGTTGCCGCAGAGGGCCTAGGATTTCCGGAAGGCGTTCTCTGCTTAGGTAAATCAATCCTTGTTTCCATACCGCCTGAGATCATCAAGCTGACAGATCTTGACGGAGATGGATTCTGTGAAGAGAAGGAAACATGGTTTGATGGTCAGACGATCACTGGATGTGCAAATGATCTTCATGGACCATATTTTGGCCGAGATGGGAAAATCTATTGGTGCAAAGGCGCATTCGCTGAACAGCACCATCTACTTGCAGACGGTCAAAAACTGTCATCGTCCGCAGCTCATTTGTATAGGTGCAACGAAGATGGCACTCAACTTGAAATTGTCATGACAGGCGGGATGGATAATCCCGTGGAGGTGGCCTTCATTCCCGAGGGTGAAAAGTTTTTCACCAGCACATTTCTGCAACATCCAAGTGAAGGCCGCCGTGATGGAATTGCCCACGCCATATACGGAGGTCTATTTGGTAAAGAGCATGATGTTCTACAAGGTCATTCCAGAACAGGTGATTTGATGCCAATCATGACGCATCTCGGACCGGCCGCACCAAGCGGATTAATTTACTTAGAAAAGGATGAACTGTTTAAATCAGGCAGCGATGATCGGTCTCGTAGACTTTGTGCAGCACTTTTCAATTTACATAAGGTCACTTTGCATCGATTACGATCTTCCCAATCAAGCTACACTACGGTGGATAGTGATTTAATTGCGACGGATCAAGTTGATTTTCATCCGACTGATGTGATTGAGGATGCTGATGGAAGCATCTTAGTAGTTGATACAGGCGGATGGTACGATCTTTGCTGCCCCACTTCTCGAATCGATCAAAAGACAGCTTTAGGTGGCATTTATCGTATCAACAACTCTTACACACGCAGCTCCCGTCGGGAAGTGCTTAAACTTTCGTCTCCGACGCACTCAGGAGGTTCTATCGAGTTGCTTCAAGATCCCAGACCTTGGGTTCAGAGATCAACGATTCGAAGATTTCATCAAGCCGAAGACAAACTTCTAAATCTTGCATTCAATATCATTGATAACCCTGACAAACCCACCGACCAACGAATGCGTTACCTTTGGGCGATTGGCTTATCCGGACAGGTTAGCGCTCTGCAAGTTTGCGATTCGATCCTCTTATCAGATCAGAAAGCTTTAATTAAGGTTGCATGTCATGTCATTGCACTTCATGGCTATCACCCCTCGAGGGCAAAACTCGAACAGCTTCTTACGCATCAAGATGTCTCTCTATGTCGCGTCGCAGCCGAAGCGATTGGCAGACTCGGCAATCCAATATCTTTTCGTGCTATTCTTGAATCTCCACATTTAAAGTCAGACGATCGGCATGTACGACACAGCTTGTTATATGCGATGATCGAAATCATCAAGAAAAATCCCGATTTCGTATTTCCAACAGCGAATCTTAGTGAGACACAACTTGCAGCGTTAATCTGGGCGGCCACAGAGTGCGATAAAATCGGGCAGCTTGAAAGGCAAGTGCTAGCTCGGTCACTCGCTGCTGATGACTTAGAATTGCAAGATGCCGCATTCAGAGCATGCTGCCGCTCAACGGATTTAGTTAAACAATTCCTGCCAGATATCAATACGATTTGGATGGCCTCCGGATCTTCAGCGTCCACCTACCATACAGTCCTGAACTTACTGGCGACTTCAAAAGACCAATTGGAAGTCTCTGCTTTTATTTATGAATTGTTTACCAACGCTCCCCACTTCAACAAAGAAAAACAAAGAGCACTCGCGACCCACCTCGAGGCTCTGAGCCCAGCAAATGTGAATAAAGGCTGGTGCGATACGCTACTGATCTGGATAACGAAATGCCCGGGGGAAACACAAACCGTGGTATTGAAACATTTTTCCAACCTCAATATCGATAATGTGAATGCACTGGCTGTGACTCAGCGGCTTTTAGAACTCGTAGAGAATGAAACGGATCCATACACTAGGCTCCTTTTGCTGAACGCAATTCCGTCGGGGAACTTCACTTTACCCAGGAGTATCGAGACAGAGGTCATCAATCAGATGGAGGGCGGCAAAAGGGGCTCGGCGACGATTGCTTCACAGATTGTGAACCGCGTGAAAATCAGCGTAAATTCATCCAATCTACTCGTTGAAATGATGGAGAGGTGCCAACCGCAATATCTCCCGATCGTCATCGAAGCAATTTTGAAATGTGGAGATACCCAGTTAGCCACAGTGGTGCTGAACAAATTACAACATCTCTCAATCTCTCGGACTTTATCACCCGGATACCTGACCAATACTTTTCGAAATGCTCCAGAGTCTCTGAGAAATGAAGCACAGAAGATCGAAGAACTTATCGAGGCCGGTGACCAAGATATTCGACAGGCAGTCAACAAGAAACTGTCGTACCTCAGCCAAGGAAATGCACTGCGAGGTTTACAGTTGTTCCGCAGCTCGAAATTAGCTTGTAGTGGTTGTAATAAAATGGGTTATGTTGGAAATGAAATTGGACCTGACCTGACACGGATTGGTAAAACCAGAACAAGGGAAGCTCTTCTTAAAGCAATCCTTTATCCGAGTAGTCGAATAGAGCAGGGTTATGCCACCACAAAAATC
>JAYYHM010000221.1:0-2566 GCA_036148415.1 Planctomycetota bacterium | reverse complement strand
TTGCGACCATTATCATCGAACGTTGGTAATCGCACCTTGCCAATCCCCTCACAAAGGTAGGGAATATGCTTCACGCAATCATCATGGCTGGTGGTAGTGGAACACGTTTTTGGCCAGCGAGCCGTCGACTGCGTCCCAAGCAGCTTCTTGCTCTCGCTACAGACCAGACCATGTTACAGGGAACCCTTTCGCGACTCGGTGATGTCGTCCCTTCCCAGAGACAAATGATCCTCACCAACCGTGATCTCGTCTCAGCTGTCTCGGAACAGGTACCTGAGCTGCCTCCCGAGAATATTGTTGGTGAACCATGCAAACGAGATACTGCACCCTGCATAGGGCTTGCTGCGGCGATCGTCCAGCAGCGGGACCCCGAAGCAATCATGGCGGTCATGCCGTCGGACCACGTCATCCAATCGGAGGAACAATTTCAAACCGGTCTCTTGGCAGCGGAGGAGCTGGTCAATGCCGATCCAAGCCGAATCGTCACGTTTGGAATTCGCCCCAAGTATCCCGCGGAATCATTCGGATACATCCAACGCGGAGGGTCCATTTCGGCCTCAGGTTCCATTGCCGCTTTCAATGTGGAGTCGTTTCGAGAAAAACCGGACCGCAAGACGGCTCAAAAGTATCTGGATTCAGGGACTTACTACTGGAACAGCGGGATCTTCGTGTGGAAAGCTTCAACGATCTTGGAAGCTCTGAAATCCAATGCACCTGAAATGTATGATCATCTTGCTTGTATCGCTGAATCCCTTGGAACCGATCTCTACCCACAAGTGCTGGAGGAACGCTTCACTGCAATCCAGGGAACATCAATTGATTACGCAGTGATGGAGGGCTACCCCAATGTGGTAACAATTGAAGCTCCATTTCATTGGGATGATCTGGGAAGTTGGCAATCGCTCTCTCGACTGCATGCCCCTGACGAGAACCAAAATACGGTTGTCGGATCGCATCTAGGAATTGATTCCCAAGGCTGCATTATCGTTAGCGAGAGCGATCACACCATTGCAACGATCGATGTTGAGGACCTGATTGTGGTGCAAACTCGCGATGCAACACTCGTTGCTCCGAAACATGCAGAGGAACGAGTTAGAGATATCGTGAAAAAACTTGGTGATCAAAAACTCACAGATCTCCTGTGAACGCTTAGTGCTGGTAGGATCAGGGTTGATGAATCCAATTGGGAGTACGATTGGACTGATCGACATCGGGTAATGCTCGCCAACCGGAACGGTACGCAGAATCGCCCACTTCCTTTTCCGACCCCAAACGGTGATTCGCTCCATCGGATGCTGAACTGGCAAACCGACCTCTCGCGCCGCCGACCTTCTGCTCCTCTCTGTGAGTAAAGATCTGCTCGGCTGTCCATTGTCCTCTTTGCTCTCCCTTCCGAGTATCGGCAAGTTTCATCTGACCTTCCTGCTCAGATCGGGTTCGCTTTTCGCGGGTAGATATCTGGGATCTTGATCCCCGCTCGTCTGCAGAATCGGATCCCGATGGATTCGAAGAATCAAGTCGTAGCTCGGTGCTCGGATGCAACTTTGAAACACCGACGAGAGCATCGCCTGCAACAACGGTATCTGTAGACGAGGTATTGGTTTCCCCTTGCACCCAGCGATCTCGAGCAGTTCCCGGGTGCTCAATGGGAGCAGCGAGATCTTCGAAGGTAAGTGGAATATCCGAAGCTCTCCTGGAAATCTGCCGAGGCATGCTCATTAGTTCCTATATCTCCGACGGAGGTATCGGAACCACTTCGTAAACGCTACGGCTATCCACGACAGATCGCTCGAGCTGGAGGACGTCGGCACGAAGATTTGACGTCTCAAAATCCAACGGAAAAAGATTGGATTCTAACGGTCCGGTAGCCTGAAACGGGTCGGATACTGGGGGAAACTCAGGTTGGTAGCGACGAAATGGCAGGGCGGCAAAGGTGCCGCCACAGACGATCAAGACGCCAAGTGGAAGGGTTCTCAAGGGACCGGTCCGGAGCTGGAAGTTACGAAAACACGCAACACCGGCTCAGTCGAGCTTGGCGGATGCGTGCCACCAGCTTCGTCCATGAAACCATAAAATACGATTTGCTTCTTGCAATGGGTAGTTATCGGCAGTTCCCCTAGCAAGACTTAAAGAGATTCTAAAAATAATTTCAACTATTGAAATGAGCAAATTAAGGGAATGAAACTCTCTCCGATCCATGGATCCCCGCTGACCAAATGCTTAACCCCTCTACGAAGAGATAGACGCGGGTGATACGATTTCAACAGTCAGGTTTGCCCCGATCAGCCAGTCACATTGACAGATGAATTAAAAATGATCGGGAAATCAAATCAGGAAAACAGATCAGGAAGTACCAAACATGGAAGCCGGAATTGTTGGTTTGCCCAATGTGGGAAAGAGCACTCTCTTCAATGCGTTGACCAGTTCTCAGTCGGCGCAGAGTGAAAACTATCCGTTTTGCACGATTGAACCGAATGAAGGGATCGTCAACGTACCGGATACCCGGCTTGATCGAATTGTCGAGCATATCCCGACGAAGAAAGTCATCCCCGCATCACTCAAATTG
>JAYYHM010000220.1:0-2837 GCA_036148415.1 Planctomycetota bacterium | reverse complement strand
GGGCTTCTGGTTTTTCCAACGACGCGAGAACGCTTGCCAATGAATCGATCGATTTGCAGAAGTATGCGAGTTGTTATTCTCTACTGCTATCGCGACTGGATTCCGATGATCAGGCGAGAGAGCAGTTATTTGGCAGGGCGGAAAAACCGTTGAAACTGACCCACGCCGAAGTCGGTGAATTCATCCAGCGCTTCGGCAGAGCGGCTTTTCGACGTGATTTGACGAAAGCCGAAGGTGAAGCCTTTTATCAGCTTTACAATCAATCCGAGGCCGATCAGTTCTCAGCACTGAAATCCAGTATGCTCGGAATTTTAATGGCTCCTTCTTTCCTTTTTCGTTTCGAGGTTCCTTCCGAGGATCAGATACCGGTTACCAGTGAGGAACTTGCTGTCCGTCTTTCCTATTTTCTTTGGTCGGCTCCTCCGGATGAGCAGTTATGGGCTCTGGCCGAAGACGATAGCCTGTCTCGGGATGACGTGTTGATTCAACAAGTGAATCGGATGCTGCAGGATCCAAAACGCATCGCGCTCGCCGAGAACCTGGGCGGTGAGTGGTTCGATTTTAAGAAACTGCGTCAGAAAAGCTCGGTGGATCGGCGTAGTGACAGAATGGCCGGATTTTATCGTACGCAGTACGAAGAGTCTTTGTTGTTATTCGATAGCCTGCTCCGCTTCGATCAATCGGTTTTACGTTTGGTGGATGCGGATTGGTCCTTCCTCAATCGGCATCAAGCAGGTATCTATGGACTGCAGCATACTGCACATAGTTTAAGCTGTGACAGTGAGTTGCCCGAAATTAGTATTCATTATCGATCCACCGATCGCAGGGTTGCGGAAGGCACTTATGAGTATCGGCATGGTCCGTTAACTCTCGGCAGGACCGGGGATCCGGATCGTTACGGCTTTTTAACTTCGGGTTCCACCCTTACGGCGACTTCCACTGAAAACCGGACCAGTCCAATAAGGCGTGGAGTCTGGGTCATGGAACGCATCCTGGGAAGACATTTTGAGGTCCCTGAAGATGTCCCGGACTTGGAAGAAACCCAGAAAAGGCTTGAAAATGAATCTCAAAAACTCGATTTTTCGGATCTTCTTAAACTGCATTCGGCACAGACTGGCTGTTCGGCCTGTCATCAGTATATCGATCCGGTGGGTTTCGCTCTGGAACTCTTCGATCAGTACGGATTGCGACGAGCAGCCCAGATCTTGGTTCCCAAGGTGGGTGAGAAGCTAAATTGGGAGCCCAGCTTGATTTCAGGGGCCTATGCGGATAGGACTTGGGAGTTGAATGATGCTGTTTCAAGTGGTGGGATCACTCGCGTCTACTTCAATTATTCAAAAGGACGACACCGACTGGATATTCGAAATGTCAGACTGATCAACGGCGATTTGCAACTGTTAGATGAACACTTTGGATTCACAGGTGGTGCCCAACGTGACAACGTTTGGGAGTTTGCAATTCCGGAAGAATCACCGTCTTTGGGGTGGAGTTTAATTGCCAATGTGAAGGGTGACGGTGGCAACGACTCGTACGGCACCATCACGGTTGCGGGGGCAGACGCGATTAAGACGCAGGAGCCCCCTCACCGCCTTCCGGATGGAACCGGTTTTGGCACGCCGGCGGAGCTGAAGACTGTGTTGATGGAACAATACTCCGAGCAAATCATTGATAATGCAATTCGACGGGTCATGGCTTATGCTTTGGGGAGAGAGCTATTACCTATTGACCGTGTAGCGATCAATACGATGAAGAGGAAGCTGCAACCCAAAGGCTATCGCTTACGTTCCTTGATCACCGAGGTCGTGCTAAGCCATCCCTTCAGACATAAGGAATTCCAATGAAAAGTCGATACCGAATTCCCAGAAGGAGTTTTCTTCGAGGGTCCGGGGTATGCATGGCGATCCCCGCCTTGGAAATTATGTCGACCCCTACCCTTGCAACGGACACATCCAGTCAGAGAATTCCGTTACGTTTGGGTGTATTCCACAAGGGGAATGGAATTGATCCGCGAGCGTGGCAGGTCCAAGGAACACAAGACGATTTTACACTGAGTGAAAACCTTGAACCACTCACGACGGTGAAAGACGACATCATTGTGCTTTCCAACGTGAGTAATCAACCCAAGGGTGACCATTACGGCGCTATGCCATTGTTCATGACGGGTATTCAGAACCGAAATCCAAAATACACCTTTGATCAGGTGATTGCAGATCAGGTTGGAACGACCACCGCCTTCAAATCCTTCCAGCTATCTGCTGAGCCAGTGGATATCCGGTCCACCACACTCAATAGTCTTTCCTATGATCAGCTGGGGAGAGCAAAGTTCGTTGAACGAAATGCCCAGTTTGCGTTCGACCGGTTGTTTCGGGGTATGAGTTCAACGGGTGTGCGACAGGAGATGACGAGTGTTCTCGACGCCGTACGAGAACCGACTGCGGACTTAATGAAGCGGGCGAGTCGATTGGACAGGGTGGTGATCTCGAATTACCTCGATTCCGTGCGAGAGTTGGAGGTCGCCATTGAACGTCATGACAGTGTCTCGCAGCCCCCGGGGAAATCCCGTGAGGTGAGTGACGAGGTGATTCAACTAGGTAGTTTTCCCGCAAAGATGAAAACGATGACCGATCTTGTCGCCTTAGCCTTCTGGACCGATGCCACACGGGTGGCGTCCTGTATCATGGCGTTGGAGAGCAGTCGAAGGATTCATGATTTTTTAAATCTCAAAGCAGATTTTCATTGGTCATCTCATTTCGAGCGTAATGACGACTTAGCAGCACAGTTCAACACGGCAAACACGTGGTACGTTGAGCAGTTCCGGCTCGCGATCGAAAAAATGA
>JAYYHM010000219.1:0-8752 GCA_036148415.1 Planctomycetota bacterium | reverse complement strand
AGGACTTGGTTACGGTTGTAGACTTGCCTCCTACCATGCTTGCCGTAGCCGGACTGGAGGTCCCCGATTCCATGCAAGGTCGAGTCCTGATCGGGGCGCAAAAAGAATCAGAGCCTGACTATCTTTTTTTCCATCGCGATCGCATGGACGAAGCCTTTGAGCTGCAACGCGGAGTCAGAGATCGCCGGTGGAAATATATTCGAAACTACAATCCGGACATCCCATATGCTCAACACATCGACTACATGGACCAGATGCCAGCGATGCAAGACTGGCGGAGATTAGCTGCTGCTGACAGACTAACAGGCGGACAAAACAACTGGTTTCAAAACCCGAAGCCGATCGAAGAACTCTATGACACCGAAAATGACCCTTGGGAGCTAAATAATCTGGCGGATTCTGCAGAACACTCCGAGCGGCTGCAAGCCATGCGATCGGCGGCAGAGAATCTTCAGGATGAATTGGGCGATACGGGGATGGTCCCCGAGGCCGTACTCATGGAAGAAATGAAACCAGGCGGAAAAATACCGGCTACAGATACACCATCAATGGATCTTGTAGGAGGCAATCTCTCCCTTACCTGCACTACGAAAGGCTCATCGATTGTCTATCAAATCAAACGGGGGGATCGATGGGGCCGCTGGAACCTATTCACCAGCCCGCTCAAACTGCCCAATGGCGGAGACCAGATCCGTGTAAAAGCTTGCCGGTTAGGCTACCGTGACAGCCAAACGATTACCGAAAAGCTTCAATAAATCCTGCATTTCAGGATACCAGCCGGGGACTTCGCCACTTTCGCAAATTGAAAATTTCATTATGGTAAAAGCGATTAAGTGAGACGGCTCGCGAGGGAATGTGATGTTGTCGTCCCCATTGACTCGATAACGCCGACCGCATGGCCGGCAGCCAATGACAGCAATGGGTCCGGGCGGAGGTAGGTAGATTTCCGTTAGGACTACTTCGTTAAATATCGATCGGGTTCAAAGCAAAGAACCCCTCGACACAATGTTCCACATCACTGATTCACAAAGGGGAATCGCAGAAATGACCAAGTGCAAGTTGGAGTACATATGGCTTGATGGTTACGAGCCTACTCAGAGCCTTCGCAGCAAAACAAATGTCGTTGAAGACTTCAGCGGTAAAGTGGAAGATGCTCCGATGTGGGGCTTTGATGGCTCCTCGACCGAACAAGCTCCGGGCGGTTCATCAGACTGCCTGCTCAAGCCGGTATACGTTTGCCCCGATCCCGATCGAATTGGCACAGGCTTCCTCGTCATGTGTGAAGTTCTCAACCACGATGGATCTGCACACGCCACCAATGGCCGATCCACCATCGACGACGACGACGACGATTTCTGGTTTGGCTTCGAGCAGGAATACACCATCTGGGATCCTGAAACCAATCTGCCTATCGGCTTCCCAGCTGAAGGTTACCCCGGACCTCAGGGTCCCTACTATTGCAGTGTCGGTGCTGGCAAAGCCGTGGGACGTGAAATCGTCGAAGAGCATCTAGAGCTTTGCCTTGAAGCGGGATTGAATGTTGAAGGCATCAACGCGGAAGTCATGATGGGTCAATGGGAATACCAGATCTTTGCAAAAGGCGCCGCCGAAGCCGGTGATCAGATCTGGGTCGCAAGATACCTACTTGAGCGTACCGCCGAAAAATACGGAATGTGCATCAACTGGCATCCTAAACCCGTCAAAGGTGACTGGAACGGCAGCGGTATGCACGCCAACTTCTCCAATACCCTCCTGCGAACCGCAGGTAGCAAAGAGATATTCGAAACGGTCTGCCAAGCTTTTGAGCCACGCATCAAGGAACACATTGATGTCTACGGTGCTGACAACGATCAGAGATTGACCGGTCTTCACGAAACTCAGTCGATCGACAAGTTCAGCTACGGAGTCTCCGACCGCGGCGCATCGATTCGGATCCCAATTTTCACCGTGGAACATGACTGGAATGGCTATCTGGAGGATCGCCGCCCTGCTTCCAATGCCGACCCTTACAAAGTCGCAAGCGTGATCATTGAGACCGTGAAGAGCGCAAAGACTAGCTAGAGCTTTTCTTCACCGAATCAAACTTGATACAGGCCTCCCCTGTTGGGGTGGCCTGTTTTTTTTATGGAAACCGCGAAGCTGATCGGTGCGAGCGATACTTTGAAGATAAAAAGTCGAGAGAATCAGGTGGTAGTGACGGGATTCGCCTTGCTCGATCGGGATCGGTCGCTACACTCTGCCGTTCCGAAACGAGGTCTTGGCGTTGTAGGGCGGAGAGACTTCTTGAGGAATTGGCCAGCGTAGCTCAGTTGGCAGAGCTGCTGATTTGTAATCAGCCGGTCGTGGGTTCGAGTCCCTCCGCTGGCTCTTATGAGCATCAACTACGGAAAATAGAGTTGATTTGAGGTAAATAAACCTCTATCAATTTGAAATCCGGGTGAATTGGACTGATCAAGCATCAACACCGATTGACGAGGCTAGAAAAAAAACAAAGATCTGAGGGTGAGCGTTGTAGTAACGCGCAAGACGACGAAAATTTGGGGGTTTGCCCGAGTGGTTAAAGGGGGCGGACTGTAAATCCGTTGGCTACGCCTACACAGGTTCGAATCCTGTAGCCCCCATTCTGCTGAAATGCACGGTGAAGCGATTTAGTCGTGTTTTCCGGGACAAATCACAAGAGAACAGGTACTGGGTTTGCTGAATCAGCGGACTCGTTCCGAACCGCGGGTGTAGCTCAACGGTAGAGCCCCAGCCTTCCAAGCTGGTTGTGAGGGTTCGATTCCCTTCACCCGCTTTTTATCGATTCGCTGCTGTAGCTCAGTGGTAGAGCACTTCCTTGGTAAGGAAGAGGTCATGGGTTCAAGTCCCATCAGCAGCTCTGCTTGCGGGGCCCAAGAGCCCAATGCCTCATCAGGATCAAAATTTTTACTTCCCCAGCGATTGCTTCATCTGAGCGTGGCCTTTGCTCCGAACAGATCCAGGATTCGCTCGAGGCTGACATCGCTTTTGCTTTGGGAGGACTGACGGGGGGTGGCTTTTGATGAGCAGCATTTCGATTGGCTCCGAGAGCGACAAGCGAATTTCGATCCAGGAATTCATCGGATAATCCCTCGGATCGCTAGACTAAGTCTTTTGAGCACTGATTTTCAAAAAAATGCACACCGAATGGGGTGAGTTTTTGAGGATTGGTGATTGCAAGAATCGCGAGATTTCGCGACAACTACGGTTTCGGATGGAATTACAGCGGCGATAACAGCGGTTGCAATCCAGAAGAATCCGTCAAAACAGAGTATTTTTCGTGTTCCACTGGGGAATGCGAGCTATGAATTTCGTTTCGATATTGTTGAACGAACTGGGCTAGTGCGGCCGAAGATTCGACGATTCAACCGTGGGTGTGAACGCGGGCGTTGATAATTTGGGCCAGAACGGAGCGTATCTCCAGCTGGTAGTGGCACGGTCAGGTGCAGGTGAATTAGAAATGGCTAAGGAAACTTTTAATCGTACAAAGCCCCACGTAAACGTCGGTACCATTGGTCACATTGACCATGGAAAAACAACTACCACGGGTGCAATCCTTGCAGTTCAAGCCGCAAAAGGCTTGGCAGAAGCAAAAGGCTACTCGGACATCGCCAAAGGCGGTACGGTCCGTGACTCAACCAAAACCGTGACCATCGCGGTTGCTCACGTGGAATACGAGTCGGACAATCGTCACTACGCTCACATTGACTGCCCCGGCCACGCCGACTTCATTAAGAACATGATCACCGGTGCCACTCAGATGGACGGTGCAATTCTCGTGGTCTCCGCGGCTGACGGCCCAATGCCTCAGACAAAGGAGCACGTTCTTTTGGCACGTCAGGTGGGTGTTCCTTACATCGTGGTCTTCCTCAACAAGTGCGACCTCGTCGATGACGAAGAACTGCTCGAGTTGGTTGAACTGGAAGCTCGTGAGTTGCTCAGCAAGTATGACTTCCCTGGTGATGACGTTCCTGTTATCCGTGGATCGTCACTGCCTGCTTACAACAATCCAAGCGACCCAGACGCAAGCCAGTGCATCACCGATTTGATGAACGCTTTGGATGAGTACATTCCCGAGCCGACGCGTGAAGACGACAAGCCTTTCCTCATGGCGATCGAAGACGTCTTCTCGATCGAGGGTCGTGGAACCGTTGCCACCGGTCGTGTTGAGCGTGGTGTCGTCAATGTGGGCGAAGAAGTTGAAATCGTCGGGCTTAGCGCTGAATCCACCAAGACCACCTGTACTGGTGTTGAAATGTTCCGAAAGGAAATGGAACAAGGTCGTGCGGGCGACAACGTCGGTTGTCTTCTTCGTGGTGTTAAGCGAGAAGATATCCAGCGTGGTCAGGTTCTTGCGAAGCCAGGCAGTATCACTCCGCATACCAAGTTTGAAGCAGAAGTCTACTGCTTGAGCAAGGATGAGGGTGGCCGCCATACCCCATTCTTTAGCGGATACCGCCCTCAGTTCTACTTCCGAACAACTGACGTGACCGGTACTGCGAACCTGATCGGTGCAGAAATGTGCATGCCCGGCGACAACGTGAAAGTTGAAGTCGAAATGCACAAGCCAATCGCGATGGATGACGGTGTTCGCTTCGCGATTCGCGAAGGTGGCCGAACCGTTGGTAGTGGTGTCGTCACCAAGATTGTCGAGTAATCCATTTTACTCGGTGAAGAACCAATTCAATGGCCAACGTAGGATTCTCCTTCGTTGGTCATTGGTGATTTAGGGTTGATGCGTTACCATTTCCCAATGGAGAGCATATCTTCCCTATTTAGGGGTGTAGCTCAATTGGCAGAGCACTGGTTTCCAAAACCAGCGGTTGCGGGTTCAAGTCCCTCCGCCCCTGCTGATACAAGAAACGAGACTTCTACGGTCGAATTCCGATCAAGCGGTTCTCGGCGGATAGAATAAATAAGCCTGATTCATGGATGAATGGAAGGTTACTGAGTAACTCTTGTAGGAGTGTGACGGGTGTCTCGAGACATTGCAGGAACGAATAACGACTCGCCACTAACGCGTGAACTGTTTAGTGCGGGAGTTTACAAACCAAATCAGGGTCGCATTGTCCGGCAACTGACCTGCTTGGCAATCTGGATCATCGTGAGCTTGGCTTGCTGGGCGTTGTATTCATCACTTCGCGGCACAGACATGGGCTCCGGAGTTGCATCGGGAATCCCTACGGTTCTTGTGGCACTCGGAGTTTGGATCGGGTTTAGACTCGTGAATTGGCCAAGGTTTGCTGATTTCCTGATCGCAGTTGAAGCCGAAATGAACAAGGTCACATGGCCTGGCAAAGACGAATTGGTCCGAGCGGCTTTCGTTGTGATCTTCACCATCTTCTTCCTCGCCATCTCACTATTCGTGTTTGATTTCATTTGGCAATTTGTTTTCAGCACAATCGGCGTTACGATGTAGCAGGGCTGCACGCTCCATTATCCCCTTCCAAGATTGAACCAGTTAAATTGGTCACATTCCCGTGAATCAAGCCGAAGCAAACGAACCCGAACAGCAACCCGAATCCGATCCAGCGGGGGAGTCCGTATCCTCTGACCCTGATTCCCAAGAGGTCGAGGCTGTCGCTACCGATTCGGAAGTTGAAAATTCTGCTCCAGAATTACCTCCAGCAGCACCACCAGATCCGACGGCAAATCCTCCAGCAGCGGTGGATGAAGAAGCCAAGATGGACTGGTACATTCTCAAAGTTGCATTCAACCGTGAGGATTCAATTGCGGACGCCCTACGCAAACGTGTTCGCATGGAAGGAATGGAAGAATTTTTTGGTGAGGTCGTAGTACCTACCGAAGACGTGGCCACCTTCACACGTGATGGAAAACGCCGAGTCAGTAAGCGAAAGCTTCTCCCGGGTTACATTATGGTTAACATGCTGATCAATGATGACACTTGGTTCCTAGTTCGTGAGACCGGTGGGATAAGTGACTTCACGGGTTCGGCAGGCAAACCCATGCCCATGGAACCATCGGACATTGAGCGATTTATCAACCGTCCAATTGAAGACGAAGAAGACGAACCACAAATCAAAATTGGTATCCCGTTCAAGGTCGGAGATCGTGTTCGGGTCAAGGAAGGTAACTTCGAGAATCAGGAAGGTGATGTTGATGCTGTCGACGAGGCAAATGGTCGAGTGACGGTCATCATCAATATTTTCGGACGAAGTGTTCCGATGGAACTCGATCATTGGCAGGTGGAACCGCTTTAGTCGGCTTGCACCCGTGAGATTGACTCTAATGGAGTGCATCTCATAACACGTCAAAAATCGTTTCCTAAACACTCGGTTGAGGAAAGATCAATCCGCATCCAGTCCTCGACGAGTTTCCCCCATTCATCACAAAACAGCGTTTTAAGTTTTAACTATGGCTAAGCAAGTTTCCGGTATCGCAAAGTTTCAGATTCCTGGTGGTCAAGCTACTCCCGCTCCACCGGTCGGTACTTCGCTCGGTAAGTATGGTGTTAACCTCGGGCAATTTGTCACCGCATTTAACGACCGTACCAAAGAATACAATGGGACCCCAATCCCAGTGATCGTCACTGTCTACAACGACAGAAGCTTCGACTTCATTACGAAGAGTCCACCTGCAGCATCCATGCTGAAAGATGCCGCGGGTATCGCCAAAGGAAGTGGTGTTCCTAACAAGACCAAAGTGGGAACGGTAACGCTCGACCAGTGCAAAGAGATTGCAGAGAAGAAAATGGCGGATTTGAATGCCAGAAGCATTGATCAAGCGGTTCGGATGATCGAAGGTACCGCGCGGAGCATGGGCCTCAACGTCGAAGGCTAACCCCTAGCCTAATTTTAGGCACCAAGAATCTCATGCGGAACTCCACGTTCCGTCTAGGTTGCAACGTCTTTCTGAAGGCAGAGATGAGTTGTTTATAACCACCTAACGAGATGAGCCTTTTATGCGATTGAAACTCTTACTCCGATATCCTCGGGACAGGATACTGGCCAGTAAGATCATTTCGAATAAGCAAGCCTCAACCGGCTTCGAAGGAAGGCCCGTTGTGTTGGACCTGACAACGCCCAACCTGATGTTCGACGCGGGTCGACATTTATTCTCGATTAGCCATTACGCGGCGGCTAATGACTCGCAAGTCATGCTGCGTTGTCGTGGGTTGATTCTTAGTGGGATCGTTCATAAAGTGTTCGGCAGAGCGATGCTAGAATCTGCTAATGTCACTTACCTCAAGGCCCAAGATCAGATCCCAGATGGGTCTCTCGTGCTTTCGGATTATGAGATATCAAGCTCTCGTTTGAGCACCAACTCTGGCTCCACGAATCAGGCAGGATCCTCCGTCCGGCAGATCTATCTGCGAATCGGTAGAGATCTACCCCAATCCACACCGGTGATGCCATACCCGATGCATCCTTGGACGCTCCAAAATGAGGTCGAAGAGGAAACCCTAGCTCTTGCCAACCAGCCCAAGCGAGATGCATTGATTCTCTTTGCAGGCTGCCAGAAACCTCGATACGGTAGACCTTGGATGGAAGAACAGTTTGGTGTACTCAGTAGGCTAGATATTCTCAACACAGTTCGATATGAATTCCCCGGGACGGTGGTGGAACACCCACAGCATTTCACCAATCATCCACAGATTCCCTGTGCACCCAGTGAAATTAGAATTTTGAATAGCCGAGATCACTCCATTCCAGCCAAGGACTGGCTTCCCACTCTTTCCAACGCACATTTCTTTCTCTGTGGTCCAGGAGGGCGTCAACCGATCTGCCATCACTTGACGGAAGCGATGGCGGTGGGAACGATTCCAATCTTGGAATACGGTGATCGTGTCTTTCCGCGACTGACCGATGGCGTCGATTCGATTCAATTCAGCGGAAGGGAGGGTCTGATTCGCGCGATCCAACGCATCCACGAAATGAGTCGCGAGGAATTGGACCAAATGCGGGAACGGGTTTCCGCATTTTACAGGGAACACCTCTGCGGCAAAAAGTTCCTTCGACGTCTCCTTCAGGACGAGATTCAAGGAGAAGAATTGGCGATGCCATTTCACGAGAAAAACCTCTACTAGGCCTCTCGGGATCGCAGATGCCGCTGCATCCGTGCAAAACCTGTTTTCATTCTTTGCAAATTGCAGGTCAAAAATGCCAAAAAATAAAAAAAGCATCCTGCTGGCGTGGGGCCATGAGCGATAAACCTACTGATCGGCCCCAGTCGGGTTAGACGGTCTGAAGTCTATTACTGCACAATCTGATGAATTGATTAGACTGTTGGTAAAGCGATCGGACTATCTAGCTAGCAATCAGAGTCAACCAAAGCTCTAGAACCGATCGCAAACTTCAGCAGTGATACGTCATTGGGGAACACGGCTTCTGCTCGCCCTAAACCAGAGCATAGAAACCGAGAGCAGCCGATTGACTCCTGTGACTTTAGCATCCCCCAGCGAGAAAGCTTGACATGTCGTCAAAATCTGGAAAACCCGCTCCCGCCCAAAACACAATGTCCACGACCGCGGAAGCCGTAGCCGCACGACTTCGGGAAAGCTTACTGCAAGATAAACAAGAACTTGAAGTCGATAAGATTTTTAAGGCTTTAGTGAAACTGGAGGGATCCGACCTCCACATGAAAGTGGGACAACCGCCAATGGTTCGTGTAGCGGGGACGCTTCGTCCGCTGAATCGTCCACCCATCGAAGCGGAGGAGATGGTTGACCTCCTCTTACCCATGATGGACGAGAGAAACCTAAACATCTTCGAAG
>JAYYHM010000218.1:0-5763 GCA_036148415.1 Planctomycetota bacterium | reverse complement strand
AACAGTACTTCCGTTTCCAAACCCAATCGCCTTGGTTACAACGAATTGTTGAAGATCGAAATCTTCTTCGCAGGTGTTCAAGCACAGGGAGCTTTAAAATCGCTATCCGCCAAACCCACTTCAAAGGCTTCAAGCTTTTTTATGAGAACGAGGAAGCAACCGAGTCAATGCTGAGGGCAGCAGACGACTTCCCGACATTCTTCACCCCGGCTGACGAGTTCCCGCTAATCATCGATTGTGGCGCCAACATCGGCGTATCCATTCTCGAGTGGAAGTATCGATGGCCGACATGCAGAATCATCTGCTTCGAACCGGATCCGTATGCTTTTGCGTTGCTTCAAAAAAACGTAAGCAAGAATGATCTACCCGGAGTGCAATGCTTTTGCACGGCAATCAGCGACCAATCGGGTGAAGCAGAACTTTTCGGCCAAATCGGACATGGAGCCGATTCGAGGGGAAATTCACTGCGACCTGAATGGGGAGATCGAGAGGATTCTGACTTATCTGTGGTACGCTGTGAAAGACTCGGGCCTTATTTGAGTCAGGAGAAAGTCTCTTTCCTGAAACTGGACATCGAGGGAATGGAAGAAGCAGTACTTCGCGATATTTTTCCTTTGTTGAAAAACGTAGACTCTGCCTACATCGAGGTGCACAGTAACGCAGGACTACTAGAACGCAACGATTGTGGAAGGATCGAGAAAATTCTCATCGAAGCGAATTTCTCGATTGAAACAGAGAGCCGGTTTCCACTTCATGCGTTCCCCGAGCCACTGAGAGATTGGCAACAATCGACTCAGGCTAACCAACACCAAATCCTTTGCTGGAGATGATCACACCGTGTCTATTTTTTACTGTAAGCAAAACCGGCGTTAAATTGCATCAATCCCAATCCGTCCAACGCGGTTTTCGCATAGATAATTACATCAAATGACAGTGCTTCAGGATCTCTTCCGCCGTGGATTTATAACCTACATAAAAGGGTCCAAATTCAGCGTACTTTGCACTCGCCTCGTCAAACCGCATCTTGTAGACGATCTCTCGTAGGTGTTCAGGATTTCGCGCCCAAAGAGTTACTAGCCACTCCCAATCATCGAGTCCAACACCTACCGTAATCACTTGGCTGACCTTCCCAGCGAAAGCGATACCGCTCTGGGCGTGCTCGGCCATCATTGAATTACGTCGACTGAATGGTTCAGAAAACCAGTTTGCACCGACTACCCTGCTTTTATTCATTGGATAGAAACAAGCAGCAGGCCAATCGGGTATCTCTGGCCTAAGTCGCTGCTCATTCATCATCGGAAGTCGACGTTCGTAAGCAGCAACCTTGGCTTCCACCTCTGGGGATGCAGGGTCAGCACCATCTGCAATCAGTCGCTCTCGGAATCGTTCGATCGTAGGTACATATTCGCTGACCTCACTCATCGAGACAAAAGACCATGTAGGCTCAATGAAAGCCCCCAAGCCGGGCGCCATAATTGCTTGATGAATACCATCGACCTTCGCTGGATCTGGATCCATCACCATGACACAAAAATCTGCCCTATGTCCACTAGTCCAGTATGCGGCCAATCTTTCTGGACTCGATTCCGCAGGAGGATGAAGAGCGTTAACTAACTGCTCACACATCTTACCTGTCAGCTTTCCGTTGATACGCTCACGACAAAATCGATAGAAGTAATGGCCGCAGTGCCAACCATTTGTGGGTATGACTGAAGGCTCAGGAAGCGAAACGGGGGGGCGTCCAGGAGCGGGTCGACCTTGAGGAGATGAACTCATAACAACTCACCTTTGAAACAATCTTATTGGTCAATGAGGGCTAATCAGGTTGGATACTCGGATCTAAAAATCAAGCAGATAGCGAGGAATAAACTTGAAGCAAATTCCTTCGGATCACTTAATCAATGATGTGAGTTAGTCGCAGTTCCGTCCAATCAAATCGGACAACTGCGTTGGCTTAGTTTGAATCGGAAAGCAAGGAAGATTCATTCATGGATTTCTTGATTGAGGGGTTATTCGTGAATCCTCGCTCCCGAATGAACTGCCGAACAATCGGCTAAACCGCCTAAGCGGCACATTACTCCCTTCGGGAAGGGTTAACCGTGATACCACAACCCGATGTTAACCGCGCGGTTCGTTAGTCTGAGCCCCATAACTTCAGTAGATCACTAGAATCTGAGTGATTTTTGGACAAAAACAGGCTGAATCACTGCCTCAAAGCCACTGTGAAACGTAGGAGTCGAGTTTCACGCCTCTAGCAGAACGACCAATCCAGTAAAACTCGATTCAGTTCAACACAATTTGCAATGTGATGAATAGACGTGGAGGAAGTAACACCTGCACGGATTGGATTGGTCATACAAGTGTCGAACAAACTAATCAAAGTGTCTGCGAAGAGTGGCGATATCTCTATTTACCTCGAGACACGGGACGTCTCTTATATGCGGATTCTCAACACGGAAGTTGTCATGCTCAAAACTCGCTACGAACTCATCACATCTTTACTTCTTTGCCTGGCCTGTTCACTGACGGGAACAGCGCAGGGGCAACAGACTGGTGCCACCAAGGCTGAAGCAAAAATCTCTGATGCTCGGCTAGAGCCGACCCCGATCCATAGTCTCGACCGAGCCTTGGATTTAGCGCGGTCAGGGCTGCGTGATTGTCGCTCAGGAGTCGAGGACTACACCGCCATTCTGGTCAAACGCGAGAGAATTGATGGAGAACTGGGCCAGCATGAATTTGCAAAGCTAAAAGTTCGGAACCGAAAGGTGAAGGATGGAAGGATTATCCAACCCCTCAGCGTCTATCTGCATTTCCTTAAACCGTCCTCTCTGGCAGGACGAGAAGTCATTTATGTTGAAAACGAAAATGACGGAGAAATGATCGCCCACGAAGGTGGCTTCAAAGGAAAGTTTCTTCCCACAATCTCATTAGATCCAGCAGGCATGCTTGCGATGCGTGGCCAGAAATATCCAATCACCGAGATTGGTGTCGAGAACCTTATTGTCAAGCTAATTGAACGCGGTGAGACTTCAAAACGCTTCTCAGACGTTCGGTGCGACTTCCGGATGAATGCACGAGTCAGGGATACGGAGTGCACCGTATTGGAAGTTATGCAACCTACCCAGCACCCTGATCTAGAATTTTACAAAGCTCAGGTTTTCATCGACGATAAGCTGAATCTTCCCATTCGTTACATCGCCTATGACTGGCCAGAATCGGAGGAAGCTTCTCTCGAGGTCTTAGAAGAGTACAACTACTTAAACCTGCAAGTAAATGTTGGATTGACAAACACGGATTTCGATCCTCACAACGAAGAATACAACTTCTACTCCAAGTAGTAAGAATTCCGCAGAGTCCCAAATTCGCAAAGCTTGCACGGCTACCGTGCAAGCTTTTTTTTGTTAGATACTGAAACGTGCATCGGTGGTTGAATAATCCAAGTCACCCATTCGCCCAATGGTGTTCAGAGATAGAGAATCAAATTTACCATCATCGTTCAACAGACTATCCGAAACATGGAAAGCAACAATTCGTCCAACAACGATATTCGCTGCCCCCGGTCCCGAAGCAAGCGAGTGAATTTGCATCGACTGACACTCAAATGCAGCCAACGCAGCGGCAACTCGCGGCACCCTAACCTTTGAAGAATCTTTTTTCTCAAGGGAAGCAAAATCGAACTCATCAATTTCTGGATCTAGCTCACTAGCAGTTTTATGCATCGCTTCTGCCAAAGGCAGTGTGACAATATTGACAACAAACTCACCAACCTGCTGGATATTTGCGAGTGTGTCTTTTGGCGAACCATCACGTTTGTTCGCGGGGCAAAATAAAAGAGTAGGAGGGGTAGATCCCACACCATTAAAAAAACTGTAAGGTGCTAGGTTTGGAATCCCTTGATTGGAAATAGACGACACCCAAGCAATCGGGCGAGGATTTATTAACCTCGTCATCCAATGATAGACATCGCGAGGTGGCATCACGCTAGGTTCGAATTGCATCTGTAAAAATGCTCCTGTAAAACCGATCTCTCCCTGGATGACTGATCAACTATGGACTTAATCTTTTGGTCATCTGATCATGTAGCCTGACCGTAGAGCTCAGGCAGAATCGAGGTGACCAGTCATCGAAGGGGCCTCCATCATATGCGGAAAGTTCCGCACCTGCTTCACGGGCAATCACAACACCCGCCGCACAATCCCATGGCGCGATACTGGTGGCCCAATACGCATCGAGACGACCCGATGCGACGTAACACATATTCAAAGCACATGACCCAAGTCGCCGTAGAGATCGACACGATTCTAAAATCTTGACGAATCGACTTACTTCAGGATCTCCACCCTTCACACCAGCTGGGAAGCTGCAGGCAACGAGGGCGTGATCAATGTCATCACATTGACTTACTGAAATGGGTTGCTGGTTGCAATGAGCGCCCATACCATCCACAGCAGTAAAAAGCTCGTCATTCACAGGATCATAAATTACGCCGAGTCGAGCCTTACCACCATGATAAAGCCCGTTGGATACCGCGAACGACTGTAAACGATGGACATAATTCACGGTACCATCGAGAGGATCAACAACCCAACAAGGCGGTCCATCGATATCACCATCACGTACTGCCTGCGGTGGTTCATCCTCACCCTCCTCTTCGCCAACGAATGCGTAATCACTAAACGCACTGATCAGAATTTCACGTATCGCAGACTGTGAAGCCAGATCCGCGTCCGTTACCAAATCTTTGGGTTGCTTTTCCTTTACGACCCGGGCGTCACGTCGTGCCATTAACTCCCTAGCTCCAGCACGTGCTGCCTCAATGGCTACTTCTAAGTGTTGTTGATTCATTATTCCCATAATCCACTAAAACCGGAAGCTAGATCATCAATTATCGCTGATTGTGTCTCTTGTTCTTTTCTTAATCGAGCTTCTATTTCCAAAGATCTGAGTTCTTCCAGCCAGATCCTCATGTCATTATCGTACTCAGTTGCCATATCACCTAATACCAACTGCCTATGAAACGCTGCAGCACCCTCCTCCACCATTTCCGCTGCTTCGGCATTTGAAAAACGTGATCGAGGGTCGGGCGAAATCAAACCCATAAGAAACTTCATCAGCAATTCATTACGAAGAACCTCCTCTGGTAATATTTCAGCAAGTCGTGATGGGAGCTCGTTTTTAAAGTTGAATAGGGACGACGGTCCTTTTTGCCCAATGAACGGATTGATTCCACTGAGTAACTCGAGGAGGACATATCCAAGACTCGCTAGGTCACTCTGAGGTGATACTTGACGATGTTTCAATAACTCAGGCGGTGCGTACATCGGTGTGCACTCATGTTCCTCTGGGGGGTTCCGGTAATCCATCGCCGAACCCATATCAATGAGTTTCGCGTGGCCACTCCGCTTCAGCATGATATTCGCTGGCTTAATATCGCCATGCACAATCCCCTCACGGTGGAGAGCCGCGAGCGCTGCCAGAACATCTCTTACGATAGCTACGGCGATACCGGGCTTGAATCTAGACTGCTGAACGCCTTCCGTCAAAATGACGTCATTAATGTAATACCAACGATCGTGAGAAACGCATTTTTCCAGAGAGCGTAGCAAACCAACATTCATAAGAGCACGAAGATCGAAACCATCGACCCATTCCATCATCATGATTCGAATCCGATTGCGTTCAAAAAAATTCTGAACATCTATCAGGTTGTCATGCTGTATCACTGCAACACGAGAAGCAATGCTGGCTACCCTTTCCATTGCC
>JAYYHM010000217.1:0-4208 GCA_036148415.1 Planctomycetota bacterium | reverse complement strand
CAATCCAAATCAATGCCTTCAGCACATCCGACCCGGGGGAGATCATCTACCCAGAAGGTTCAGACCCGGTGGCCTCCGAAGAGTTAGTCGGTTTAAAGCAAGACAATTCTTTCAGAGTCTCCTACATCGAAGACTTACCTGCAATTGACTTAAGTCAGACGACATTTCCTGATCGCTGGCGTGGTGTTCCGGTTTTTCAATGGGATACCGACACCGCACTGAGGTTGAGGGAAAAACAGAGAGGAATGGGTGAGAAAGGTCGAGAAGGTCTTGAGATTACTCGCGAGCTGTGGCTCGATGATGATGGTGCAGCTTTCACCTATGAGGATCGGGTAAAGGGCATCATGCAGGAAATCTGGCGTCTTGACGCAGCTTCAAGCGTCAAGCTTGGTTCCGTGAGAATCAACGGTGAGAGTCAGCTGATCACAGCCAGCCCCGACGGGACTGCGAGCGGCGTGGAGCTTCGAAACCGTAATATTGACCTAAACGCGATCGGTCGATCTTCCTCAACAAACTCGATTCAAGCAACAGGATGGGAAGCGGATGCGGATGCATTGTCTGTCGTCCTTACCTTGCCACCTGGTTGGCGAGCCATAGCCGTCTTTGGCGCGGATCGCGTCATTGGCGATTGGATGACCGCGTGGTCTTTGCTCGATTTATTCCTTCTGATGATTTTTTCCCTGGCTGTATTCCGTATGTACGGCTTGCTGCCGGGAGTAGTGGCGTTATTCGCATTCAGCCTGTCTTATCACGAATACGGTTCTCCCCGTTGGACATGGTTCTGCGTCTTGATTCCGCTTGCTCTATCTAAGGTTGTCTCTTCCCGAACGGGTCAGGGTTGGCTGAATCGAATGCGTTTCATCGCTTCACTTCTGTTAATCTCTTTCTTGATACCCTTTATCGCTCATCAGTTGCAGAGTGTGCTTTACCCTCAGCTTGAAGTTTCAGGGGTCACTTATGGATATAGGGACTTTCTGACTTGGATGGGTGATGCTCCCAACGCCAATGATGGGTCTGGGCGAAATTACGCATCGTTTGAACAGGCGATACCGCAGTCAATTAACCGTGGATCGTTCAGTAAAGTTGAAGCCATTCAGAAGGGGAAGCAAGCCGCCAGCGCGAATCTCTTATTCGACCCCAAATCGAAAATACAAACGGGGCCCGCGAAGCCAACTTGGAGTTGGAATCGTGTGGAATGTTATTGGAACGGACCTGTGACATCGGAGGATGAGATCCGCCCTATTTTATTGTCATTAGGGCAAAACCGAATTCTCACTGTGGTTCGAGTTGCGCTGCTTGCTCTTTTACTTGTGTTTTTCGTTACCGATGGAGCAGCTTTTCAAAGAATCACCGGTAAGCGAATGGTTGCACCTGCCCTCGCTTTCTTCGTCATTCTAGTTCTCCCCGGTCAAGCCGCTGCTCAGCAGGATAGTTCCGTGCCCCAGGCGACTAATGCTTTCCCGCAGCCGCCAGTCAATGCATCTCCTCAAGAGGATCAGTTGGATGTCGTGGATCGGGGTGTTTCATTGTTTCCTAGTGACAGCTTATTGGATGAACTTCGGCAGCGTCTTAACCGCGTGCCACCTGCATTCCCTAATGCAGCTGAAATCTCGGTCGTGAAATTAGATTTGAATGCTAATCAGTTGAGTATGACGATTACATTCCATGCTGCTGACCGAGTCGTGGCTCCCATTCCAGGTCACTTCCCTGATTGGTCACCGACGAAAGTGACGCTAAATGGTGATGGTTCAGCAGTGGTGACTCGAAGGAATGAATACCTTTGGGTTCTACTCCCCAAGGGGATCCATCAGGTGAAAGTGGAAGGTTTGATTCCGGAGCAGTCCGATTGGGAATGGAAGTACTTATTGAAACCAAAATACGTGACGGTGAACGCTCCAGGTTGGACGATCAGTGGATTAAATCGTGAGGGTGTTCCCGGGGATCAGTTACTCTTCACCCAAGATCAGCCAGTTGACGAAGAAACCGCAGCATATGACCAGGTACGATCGGATCCGATTGTTCTGGTGGATCGTCAACTAGAGCTCGGTCTAATCTCGAGAGTGAAAACCGTGGTGACTCGCCTCGGTGGTGGTAGCAAAGGACTCGCTATGCAAATTCCACTGCTAAAAGGTGAGGCCGTATTGACGTCCAATCGCGAAATAGCCAACGAATCAATTGCAGTGCGAATGGGAGCCCAGCAGGATCGATTTGAATGGGTCAGTGAATTGAATCATCAAGATGTAATTGAGCTCACTGCCGCGGAGACCGATCAATTTGTGGAGCGATGGTCATTGCTGTCTTCGCCAATATGGAATATCAGCCTGAGCGGCATCCAGCCTATCTTCGAAGCAGAAAGCGATCAGCTTATACCTGTTTGGCGACTTTGGGGTGGGGAATCCGTCAGTTTGGCATTGACTCGTCCTGCTGGGGTCAGTGGTGAGAACCTGACTATCACAGAAGCAAATCACACCGTAAGTATGGGTGCACGCCAAAGCACAACCAACCTTCAGATCCAGTTGGAGTGTAGCGTGTCTTCAGACTTTGTGTTGGAGTTAGATGAAAGCTCGGAGATCTCCATCATCCGAATGGATGGTGCTGATTTACCTCAGCAGCGTGATGGAACGAAACTATTGATTCCTGTAGGTCCCGGACAGCATCGTTTGGAAATTGCTTGGAGCCGAAATCAGAATCTGACGGGGACAATTCTTGGTGAGCAGATACGTTTACCTATCGAAGCGTCTAATGTAAGGACAGTGATTAATGTACCGGATAGTCGTTGGGTGCTCTGGGCTTCTGGGCCATTGCGTGGGCCAGCGGTGAGATTCTGGACCATTCTATTGGTTGCAATCTTGATTGCGGTGATCTTAGGCAATCTCCCGCTTACACCTTTACGAAGTTGGGAATGGGCCCTGCTTGTCATCGGCTTAACTCAAGTGAATTTGTTCGCCGCGATGAGTGTGGTCGGGTGGCTGTTTGCACTGGAGTACCGTGGAAGAAGCAAGAAGATGCCATCAGTGAGCTGGCGTTTCAATTTGCAACAATTGGTTCTGGTTTTCCTGACAGTGATCGCGCTGACCGTTCTCGTTTTCGCTGTTGCCGCCGGGCTATTAGGCTATCCCGATATGTTTATCCTAGGCAATGGATCAACACGCACATCACTGCAATGGTTCACACCAAGGGCTGGCCAATCCTTGCCATCTCCCATGGTCATTTCAGTGTCAGTTTGGATTTACCGCGTACTGATGCTCTGTTGGGCACTTTGGCTAGCGAGTTCACTTTTGCGATGGCTCGCTCGAGGATGGAGCAACTTTACTCAAAACGGTGCTTGGATGAGTTTCACCAAGAGATCAAAGCTAGATGCCGGTGCAAAATCTGGAACGAAGGTCAAAGAGCATGCCGACCAAGAGACGTTTGAAGCTGAGTTAGTTGCTCAGGACGATGATGAGATTCCGTCAACAGATCCGCCCAAGGATGACTGATGCATTGAAGTTCATACTAGGCATTCGAGTTAGTAACTGGATTTAGATCTGATGATTGCTTGGTGTTCTGAGGAATCATTTTACCGAAGACCGAACATCCGTTCTTAATTGACTCAGGTAGGCTCTTGCCTGATCTGGTCCACTGATTAACGCCCCCTTGATCTCATCCATGCGTGTGATTGCAGATTCGTAGTTCGTTGATATCTCTCGCCTTTTGGTGATTAGCCAAAGCTCGAATGCTTGGTTTTGCTCATCATAGATTTTTTCTACCCGATCGTTGAGTTGCATTTGATAGGTCGCAATTCCATCCTGAATGCACTGATTGGAAATCTCTAGCAGTTGTTGGGGGAGATCTGTTTTTGGATTCAATTTCCAACCATCTCTTTCTTTGTTGAAGGAGATATCAAATTGAATATTATTGATCGATCTAACTCTATTTTGGAAATTTTTGCTCAATGGATTCGCTGTCTGCTCATCGATGTGATTCACGATCAGTTTCGTGTCCCGCTGCACATTGATGATGCGTCCTGAGATGATTGCGTCATTCCCATCGCTTTCATTTTTTCTAATTTGAATCCACAATTCTTGGTTGGCTGCAGTCCAAGAGAGACCAGTCTTCTTTGGATTTCCAAAATTCTCGTGCTCTGACATCCCTTTCGGCCAATGCGCTGTGATTTGTGAGATCCTTTGTTTTCCCCTGGCTTGAAAGGCATGTTCCAGCGAAATCAA
>JAYYHM010000216.1:0-7598 GCA_036148415.1 Planctomycetota bacterium | reverse complement strand
TCCAGTGGAACGTAATCAATTCGGAGTCGGTCACATCCTTCACGATATTTACATAGAAAATCCTCTAAGTCCTGACGATATTTCTAACGAAGTCCTGAAGCGTCTACGGTAACCATTTGACCTGATTCGGAATCCTCAAATTCAACTGGCCCTTCGTAAGGAAATTGTACCTCGGCTTCGTCTAACACATGAAAAACAATCACGTCGTGTCCTCCATGTCGAAGTCGAGATAATGCCGAAATCACTTCTTCAGGTTGGCCCTCATTTTCTGAACTTGGGAGGAGGTCGGTGAGTAACATCACAAGTGAATGATGTTTCAGCATTGCTGCGATCTGTGTTAGGCAATTCGGTAGATCCGTGGCACCCGATGGTTGTAACTGATTCAGCTGACCCAGCACTTCACCGATATGACCTCTCCGGCTTCGCGCCGGCAATAGTCCTCTCACTTGTTCAGAACACGCCAAGAGCCCTACCGGATCTTTTTGCATCGTCATCAGGTAGGTCAGCGAGGCTGCTAAACAAGTGCAATATTCAAACTTGGTCATGCTCTGGTTTTGTGTGAATCCCATGGATTTTGACAGATCCATCACTAAATAACCGGTCAGATTTGTCTCCGCCTCGAATCGCTTAACGAAATACTTATCTGTCTTAGCGTATGCCAACCAATCGATGAGTTTGGGGTCATCGCCTCGGTTGTACCTCCGATGCTCACTAAACTGTACCGAGAATCCGTGCAGAGGGCTTGAGTGCAAGCCCTGCAAGAATCCGCGAATCACCATCCGTGCTTTCAAATCCAGCCTTTGGATTTGCTGTAGCGATTCTGGTGAGAGTGAGTTAGGCATAATGACTGTTGCAGATCTGCAGGTGTTTTCTGGTTCGATACTTTTTAATCTAAACGATCCTTGAGCTTACTTGTTTTGGCGTTTGAGCTTCTCGGGTTCAGGCTCTTTGACGTCTTCCAGTAGACGCTCAATGATCAAATCCGAGTTCATCCCTTCCGCTTGAGCTTGGAAATTTGTACCGATTCGGTGTCTGAGTACCGGCGTTGCAATCCGACGGATATCTTGTGGATCGATGCTGAATCTACCATCCATTGCGGCGATAGCTTTAGCACCTGCAATCAGGTTTTGTCCTGCACGTGGCCCCGCGCCGCAATCAACAAGATTCCGAACGTAATCTGGAGCGGATTCATCAGACGGTCTTGTCGCACGTACTAGTTGGGTTGCATATCGAATCACGTAGGGATTTACCGCAATACTGGAGACCAGTTTTTGGATATTTAAAATTGCTCGAGCAGATAGAACCTTATTGACGCTGGCTTTTTCACCACGAGTCGTCGCAGTGAGTATCTGCTCTTCTTCGCTGGCGCTTGGGTAGTCGATTTTGATATTGAACATGAACCGGTCGAGCTGTGCTTCGGGCAACGGGTAGGTTCCCTCCTGCTCAATCGGATTCTGTGTCGCGATGGTGAAGAACGGTGCAGGAAGTGGGTAGGTTTCACGTCCAATGGTCACCTGGCCCTCTTGCATTGCTTCCAGTAACGCAGCTTGAGTTTTCGGAGGCGTTCGGTTGATCTCATCAGCCAAAAGAACGTTTGTGAAAATAGGTCCTTCTACAAAACGAAAAATTCGCTTACCCGACTCTTCTTCTTCCAACACTTGAGTGCCGGTAATGTCCGAGGGCATCAAATCAGGAGTAAATTGAATCCTTTTGAAAGACACATCAAGGATGTCTGCCAACGTACTGACCATCAAGGTTTTTGCTAATCCTGGGACTCCCTCTAAAAGGCAGTGGCCTCGAGTAAAGATGGCGGCCAGTAATTGCTCAACCGTTTCCGACTGACCCACAATCACTTTCGCTAATTCATCACGCATTGTTTTTTGATGTTCTGCAAATTCACGCAGTACATCAGCCAGGTTTCGCGGGGGCGCTTGCGCGGAACTTCCCGTTCTCGCCGAACCGTCAGGGGGTTGGGGTGAGGTGGAATCAGGCGTTGGCGGTGGGGAGCCACTCATAAGACATTATTTTAAAGTGAGGGGAGGAGGAATGGATTCTTTTCGTCATCGACCTTGATTCGGCGCGGAAATAACAGGACGCTGACATTGGGTGTATTGTAACTTGGGCGTTTTACTTGCTAGCAATATGAATGATCTTTCAATATTGAACGGGGAGTGCTTGACAAATGGAGAGTAGCGATAGTGTGGCTCCGGCGTCACGATGGGTTTCGCGTTTTTCCACGGATCTGAATTGCTTTCAATCTTCCCATCGGTTCTGGGTTCGATGGATGCTGCTCCTATGGGTATTGAGTGTGACAGCCATGTCTGGTGATGCGGCTGTCGATTCACGGATGGTCCAGCAGGCGATTGATCGAGGCGTTTCTTATCTTAAAAAAAGCCAGACTGATCGTGGTGGATGGACTGAGTATAGCGGCCAGTCATGCGGTCTCTCCTCACTTTGCACGATGGCCTTACTCAATTCCGGAGTTTCACCTGAAGATCCGGTGATTCAAAAGGCACTCCAGTATCTCCGCGGGTTTGAGCCCGAGGAAACTTACTCGGTGTCCTTGCAGACCCTAACTTTTTGTTACCTCGGGGCAGCTGCGGACCTGCCAAGGATTCGACGCAATATAGATTGGCTGGTGAGTCAGCAGCGTTTAGGAGATCCACTCAGCCAAAGAGGTGGTAGTTGGGATTACGGTCGACAACGCGGTAGTGGGGACCCTTCCAATTCTCAATTTGCTCTTCTTGCTTTGAGTGCTGCAGCGGAATTGGGTATGGAGATTGATTCAAATGTATTCCGTCGATCCCTCGAATACTGGCAGATTAGACAAAGTAAAGGAGGGTGGAGCTACGGTAACAGTCCCCGATTATCGGGGAGCATGACTTGTGCGGGAATCGCTTCGACCGTTATCGCTAATCAGTGTCTGAATGCTCAGGGCATTCTAAATATTGAGTGTTGCGGAGAAGAAGCTGACGGGTCGGAATCGGTGGAAAGGGGTTTGCAGTGGTTGGGAGAGAATTTCACATTACAAGTGAACCCCGGCGGTGACTCTCTTACGTTTTTTTATTACCTCTATGCATTAGAACGTGTTGGCAGGCTTACTGGCAGGCGTTTCATCGGTGGTCACGATTGGTATCGCGAGGGAGCCGAGCGTTTGTTAGCCCTTCAAGATAAATTTGTAGGTTTCTGGTCTGGATCCGGGGCCATGGAACAGAATCGCGATATCGCGACTTCCTTTGCGCTTCTCTTTCTCAGTAAGGGAAAACGTCAAGTGGTAATCGGCAGGGTAAAATATGGACCTAACCTAGCTGAACCGAGTCAACTCTGGCAGCGCCATCCTCACGCTCTGCAGCAGTTGGTAAGACACACGGAAAGGGATTGGGGACGTGATTTGAGCTGGCAGACGATCGATTTAGAGTCAGCTCAACTACAAGATCTACTTCAAGCACCCGTCCTTATTTTAAGTGGGAGTGAATCGTTTCAATTTGGCGACAACGAATCCTCTCGACTGAAGGAGTACATTGATCAGGGAGGATGTCTTATTTTTGAAGCTGAGGCTGGTGACGGATGCGGCGAAGCCAAAGGTTTCGAACAGAGTGTAAGTGAGTTATGTGGTAAATGGTTCGGCAATGTTCCTCTAGAGCGTCTGCCACCGACGCATATCGTTTGGACAGCGAGGCATAAGGTGAATCCTTCCATGATCTCACCTGAGTTCTGGGTTTACGGAATTCAGGCATGCTGTCGAACCGCCGTGTTTTACTTCCCTCAGAGTGTTTCTTGCCGATGGCAGTACGGTGATCGTCTTTTACGACAAACGCAGGATTCAGAGCAGACAAAGGGTCAGAAAGCATCAGTTGCACAGGTTTCCACTGCGATTCATCTTGGGGAAAACATAATTGCTTATGCCACCGGGCGTGAACTGAAAGACAAATTAGAGCAACACGTTGTGCTTAATGGCGAGGCAGTTACGGATGTTCAGCGTGCCGAGATTCGCTTAGCTACTTTGGCACTTGAAGCTGGTGCGGAGGATGCGCGGAGAACGGTTCCCAATGCAGCAAGTCTGATTTCTAGTCGCCTGCCCATCCGTCTGGTTTCGCCAAGAGAACCCGTAGGTTTTGACCGAGAAATGCTCCAGAATGTTCCATTCCTATGGATACACGGACGACAAACTTTCTCTTTTTCTACGGAGCAAAGGCAGGTGATGCGGGATTATATCGAGAGTGGTGGGATCGTGATCGGTGCGTCACTTTGTGGAAGCGAGGAGTTTACGCGATCCTTTCGAAGTGAGTGGAAAACTATTTTCCCAGAACTCAAGTTCGAAAAGCTCCAAGGTGATGATGAATTATTCCAGATCAAAAACGGCTTTGACATCCGCTCTGTGGTTAGCAGGCGTTTTGATGGAGCGGGAAAATTGAGCAAAAATACAGGGTCACCGGTGCTTGAGCGGATGAGGTACGACGGCCTGGCCGCAGTTTTCTTATCACCTTTGGACCTGAGTTGTGCTCTCGAGAGCCCCAATTCTGTCCAATGTCCGGGTTATGAAACGGAAGTCGCCGCAAAGATCGCCGCCAATATTGTCCTGTTCTGCCTGCAGCAATAGCTCTTTCGGGTGGTTTTTCGGCTCGATTATGCTGAGTGTAAGGATAGTTTTCGCTAAATCATCTCCACTGCTTTGGCGATCTACTGTTTCATATCAGACATATTCAGTGATCTTCTTATTTCTACTTGTGGGAAATGGGGTTGGGTTGCAATAATTGCCCCTCGCTATTTTTCACACTGAATCCAAGACACCATTTGATTCACCAATTTTTCGAGCCCAGTTATGGCCAAAAGTAAAAAGAAAGCTGAAACCATTTTCCTCGTTTGCGAAGAATGTGGTGACTACAACTACTCGTTGAAACGCAAGCCTGGTGGCGAGAAACTTCGTCTCAAAAAATATTGCGCTCGCTTGCGTAAGCACACTTTTCACACTGAAAAGAAGAAGTAAACAGGTCTATTCCTGTTGCCTTATCTAGTTTGTCGACTCAATCCATTTGCAAAGCGACTTGAGCGAAGGAACGCTTGAGAGGCAGGTCGCTAAAGTGAGAGTCGGTGATTTGGGCAACAATGGGTCCGAAAATAATCATTTGGACCTTGATCAGTCATGGATGTCCAGGCTCTCTTTAACCGGACTTGCTTTCCTGGGTCGGCCGGGTGGAGCGAGTACATCCTTGTTCTGGCGAACCGCTTTGGTTTCCCCCCTCTAAACCGTATGATGCAAAGACGCCAGATGCTATCTACAAGTTCCCTTGCTGGGTGTGGATAGATCCGAGCGGGAAAAAGGCAGACTAGGAATGATCTCGCGGCTTAGGGACGATACTTAAAGCCACCTACCTGCTCGCTTTCTGCTTAGTTCGACCGTTGCTAAAGAAACAAGTGGAGAGGATCCTAGGTATGCGTAGAGAGTGGCGAATTATCCCACATGATGGCTTACGGGTCGAAAATCTAGCTAAGACCGCTTCACTTCCACCAGTGGTCGCCCAATTATTGGTTAGCCGAGGTATCTACGACTCAGAGGCAGCTGAAAGATTTCTTGATACGAAGCTGAAGGGGCTGAGAGACCCTCAAGAGTTGCCCGGTATTTCCCGTGCGACTGAGGTGCTTGTTCAAGCCATCAATAACCGTTCACCGATCGTGATCTACGGGGATTACGATTGCGATGGAATGACAGGGACAGCAATTCTCGTCAACGGCTTACGGCTTTTAAATGCTGATGTCAGTTATTACGTTCCAAATCGTCTCGAGGATGGATACGGCCTGAACGAAGATGCGATCCGAAGACTTGCAGAGAGAGGTAAGCGACTAATCGTTTCGGTCGACTGTGGTATCACGAGTGTATCTCATGCAGAACTGTGTAAAGAATTAGATGTTCAGCTGGTTATCACCGATCATCACACCATTGGTGATCAGTTGCCTGACGCGGATGCAATCGTTCATCCCCGATTACCGGGTTCGTCCTATCCGTTTGGCGAGCTTTGCGGAGCAGGTGTCGCATTCAAGTTAGCTTGGTCGATTTGCCAACATCAATGTGGCGGAAAGAAAGTGAGTGATTCGCTTCGACGGTATCTCATGCAGTCACTCGCTCTAGCTGCCATAGGTACAGTGGCGGATGTCGTTCCACTATTGGATGAAAATAGGATTCTGGTAGAGCATGGGATAAGAATGCTGAAGGAGGAGCCGGTCCCTGGTTTAGCAGAGTTGATGCGAATCACGAAGTTGGATCAAGCAAGCCGATTGGACACGGAGAGTATCTCCTTCACTTTGGCGCCTCGACTGAATGCTGCTGGACGACTCGGGCAGGCACAACTGGCAATCGAATTGTTAACGATTCAGGCGGGTGATCGTGCTACACAATTGGCTGATTACATTCATCAACTCAACGTGCAAAGAGACAGCTTACAACGCAGCGTCTATCTGGCTGCGAACAAACAAGCCAAAGAAGAGTTCGACATTGACAATGATGCCGCCTTCGTTTTGGCGGGTGTCGGTTGGCACCAAGGTGTGATCGGAGTGGTTGCGGGCCGACTGGCGGAGAAATATGCAAAACCGGTCATCGTGATTTCTCTGGACGCTTCGGGAAAGCCGGAAGCAGTTGGAAGCGGACGCGTTGGTGGGACCAATATCAATCTGTATGACGCTCTGAGTGAGTGTGAGGAAAGACTTGTTCGGTTTGGTGGGCATGCCGCAGCGGCAGGAATCACAATCCTCGAAAATCAGCTTGAGGGTTTTCGGGAAGATTTTTGCGAAGCGGTGTCGAGGCAATGGGTTGAAAAAGAGGTTGTGCCGCAAATCAACATCGATGCAGAGGCAACGCTTGGACAATTGACCTTAGAAGTTGTCAGACAGATGGAAACGCTAGCGCCATTTGGTGCTGGAAATCCCAGACCGATTTTATGCTGTAGAGAGGTTGAATTGGATGAACCTGCTCGGAAGATGGGCAGCGGTGAAAGGCATCTAACGGTCAAACTTCGTCAAGGAAGCAAAGTGATCAGAGCGGTTGCCTTTGGTGCTGCAGATTGGTGCGATGAGCTTAACGAGATCAATAGCCCAATCGAAATTGCTTACCGTCCTGTGATCAATGAGTTTCGAGGTTATCGAAATGTTGAGATTCACCTTGTTGATTGGCGAAGACCGTCCGAGTCGCTCAGTGAAGGGCTTTCGGTGAACCAAAAAACCGGTGGATAGAACATTCACTGACTGGGATGAAGACTCGTTGTGAAGGAGAGTTGATCTGATGATTGAGCCAAAAAGACGACAATATGGGAAGCTCGATTGCATCCTGGTGGATTCGGGTAATCAACCGGAGACCCTTGTGGTGATGTGTCATGGATACGGTGCGAACCATGAGGATCTTGCTCCCCTCAGTTTTGAATGGATCGGAATGCTTGGAGAGAGTGACTCAAGCTACCGTTTTATTTTTCCTGATGCACCCAATTCGTTAGCAGAATACGGAATGCCATTTGGCAAAGCTTGGTGGCCAATCAACATGGCACAGCTTGCTGAAATGGTGGAAGCTTCCGCGTTCGATGAATTACACCGACATGAACCACCGGGAATCG
>JAYYHM010000215.1:0-7423 GCA_036148415.1 Planctomycetota bacterium | reverse complement strand
GTACCGAAAGGGATGAAGAATTACCTTGAAAAATATCGCAAGTTCGGTGAAGCGTTTCGGGAACTCATGCGAGACCGACCTACGATTATGATCACCGATGACCATGATGTTTTTGCAAATGACCTTTGGGGAAAAGGCGGTCAGAGGATGAAGGGAGATCGAACCACGGGTGGTTACCCGACCCATCCCGCCTGGGTGAATGCTGCTGAGTTCACACAAACAGGCCATCTACCTGACCCGGTCGATCCAGGTCCACACGGTGACGGGGTGCGAGCCTATTACACGTCACTCGAATACGGTGGCGTGCATTTTGCAGTGCTCGAGGATCGAAAATTCAAAAGTGCACCCTCTGAAGTCATCAAGGAACTTATCGCGCCTGAGGGCTTTCAATTTCCGAAGAAACGTAAAACAGATTTTAAAATCGAAGTGGTTCTTGACCCAGATTACGACTGCACTCAACTCGATGACCCAAAACTGCAACTACTCGGCGCGAGGCAGGAAGAATTTCTAATTTCTTGGTCTAAGAAAGTCAAGGAGAGCGGTCAACTGGGAGCTGTTCTATCTCAGAGCCCGTGGGCCCATGTCGCCATGTATTCTCCCACTACCGCAGATACTGACTCCAATGCGTGGCCGCAGTCCGGTAGGAATCGGGCACTCAAAGCAATCGGAGATGCACCCGTGGTCATGCTTCATGGAGATGTACACCTTGGGACGCTTTTTCGCCACGGCATCGATGCATTCGACGACGGGCCAGTGTCCTATTCCTTCCCCTCTTTTTCTTCACGTGCCAGTCGCCGATGGGAACCCTTGGTCGAGGGTATGAACAGAAAACCTGGTCGTCCTAAAAATACGGGACAATTCCACGATCGCTTCGGGAACAGGGTCACGGTTCATGGTGCAGGCAACGGCATCAACGGATATGCCATGATACGCTTTGACGGAGAACGAAAGAAAATTGAACTTCAATTCCATGCCAAGAATGAGGAGAGGAAACCCATACAACGCGAGGTGGAGGGATGGCCACACACCGTTAAGTTTTGACTGGATTGGATCATCCGTGCTGGCACGCCGGCGACATCGGTAACCAGGTTCTCCACATCCATCTTCGCAAAAGCCCTAGTCAACTAAGACAGCTAGCCGCAACACCGCTGTGAGCGATTCGCTCGCTCCAGACCAGCTAGATAATCGAAGCAATCACCAGCGCTACCACACTCATCAGTTTCAGGAGAATGTTCAACGAGGGACCTGAGGTATCCTTGAAGGGATCACCTACTGTATCCCCCACAACCGCGGCCTTGTGAGCTTCACTGCCTTTCTCCAGCATGACACCGTCCACCTCAAACCCTTCCTCAATCATCTTTTTAGCGTTATCCCACGCGCCGCCTGCATTGGATTGGAACAACGCCAGTAAAACACCACTGACGGTTACCCCAGCAAGCAGACCGCCCAGCATCAATGCATTGGTGTTGCCACCCAATCCAAGCGTGCCAGAAACCCAGCTGATTTTTGGAAGGAAGCCAAAGGCCACAGGTACAGACACTGCCACAAGTCCAGGTAATACCATCTCTCGTATGGACGCTCGAGTGGAGATTGCAACGCACTTCCCGTACTCCGCTTTACCATCCGCTTCGTGGAAGATGCGCTGATCCTCCTCACTCCATTCTTCTACCTCGCGTCCTTCATTCCTCTGCATGGCATCCAGTGCACTTCTGAGTTCAGGCAAATCCCTGAATTGACGGCGTACCTCTTCAATCATCGCCATCGCCGCACGGCCAACCGCATTCATCGAAAGTGCGGAAAAAAGAAACGGGAGCATGGCTCCAACAAAAAGAGACGCCATCACATAGGGATTCATAATGTCGATACTCGAAATCGGTGTTTCAGGATGGCTCTCGTTGTAGGTCACCTTGAAAGCAGCGAAGAGCGCCAATGCGGTCAAAGCAGCTGATCCGATGGCGAAACCTTTGCCAATCGCAGCAGTGGTGTTCCCCACCGCATCAAGTTTATCAGTACGATCACGAACCTCCGGTGGTAATTCAGCCATCTCGGCGATACCCCCTGCGTTATCCGAGATCGGTCCATAGGCATCCACCGCAAGTTGTATCCCTGTATTGGATAACATGCCCACCGCAGCGATAGCGATTCCATAAAGGCCCGCACAACTGTATGCACCGACGATCGCAACCGCCATGATGAGAATCGGCAGAGCAGTGGACATCATCCCCACCCCAACACCAGAGATAATCGTCGTCGCTGAACCGGTCACCGACTGGCGGACAATGGACTCCACAGGTGCTTTTCCCGTCCCCGTGTAGTATTCCGTAATCTTTCCAATTCCAAGCCCAGAGCCTAGCCCTAAAACAATCGCAATGAAGACGCCAAGACTCCTGTACTCCACTCCACCTACGCTCCAAGTCGAAGGCAACATCATTTCGATTGCGAGATAGGTCAGCAAGAGAAGTACACCAGCAGAGACAAACTCACCAAGATTTAACGCATGATGAGGGTCTCCACCGTCCTTCACTTTGACAAGAAAGGTCCCGGCAATGGAAGTCAGAATGCCGATGCCTGCGAGAATCAGCGGAAGCATCACCGCGGACAAACCACCCATGCCGTCCCCAGCGTACTCAGGCAAGCTCACGAAAGCCGCACCTAGAACCATGGTTCCAATAATTGAACCAACGTAGGATTCGAATAAATCAGCACCCATGCCGGCAACATCACCCACATTGTCTCCAACATTGTCCGCAATGGTCGCGGGATTGAGAGGATGATCCTCGGGAATACCTGCTTCGACTTTACCCACCAAGTGGGCGCCGACGTCGGCCGCCTTGGTGTAGATCCCTCCACCGACTCGTGCAAACAACGCGATGGAAGATGCACCAAACGAAAACCCAGTGAGAACAGTGATCACTTTGCCGATCTGATCAACCCCGAACAGACTCGTATAAATGATGAATAGGGTGCTTAACCCAAGCACACCCAAGCCAACCACACCCATTCCCATCACCGAACCACCGGCAAAAGCAACCTCCAAAGCCGGTCCTAATCCAGTTCTCGCCGCATGAGTGGTGCGCACATTCGCTTTGGTCGCCACACGCATCCCCACGAACCCAGCCAAACCCGAACAGAGAGCACCGAGGACAAAAGAAATCGCGATCAATGGCGACGATTTCTCCGCTTGAGTCGAACCGGCGAAACCCAATAGAAGCCCCACGACGATTACAAAGATGGCAAGGATTGAATACTCCGCCCGCAAGAATGACATCGCACCCTCGGTGATGTTACGAGCAATCCCCGACATTCTCTCAGAGCCCTCATCCTGCCTCGCAACCCACGCAGACCGCACGTAGGTGTAGATCAGACCCGCTATTCCCAAAAGCGGAATCAAATAAGCTATCCAAGGAAGCTTGCGGCCTGAGGTGTCAACGGGGACCGAGTCATTGCTCGGTGAATCCAGCGCGAGATCCGCCGTGACTGAAACCGCCAAACTCTCGGCTTCTTGAAGAGGGGAGTTTGCGCATACAACAGTCGAAAAAAGGATCGCCAGAAAGAAACTAGCGATTCCGCTACGATACCCACTCATGCCACTCTGCCCTTTTTACGGAAGCCTTATCTCTTCAATTTCTAGAATCGCGACCACCCTTCAGTGGGTGCTTACCTTACGGCAGGGTAGGATAGCGTGAGATCAAGTCACACTGTGTGCGAGATTGCGTAACATCTCTAGAAAAAAGTGAAATTTACAAAGCTCCATCAAATGGGGTCCAGATGGAGACCGAGCCGCGGATTCAAGGGTCACAAGGCTGGGTTATGTTTACGAAGCAAGTTTCGGCCGATTTTTGCTGTCCGATGCCGTGGCGCCAGGGGATTCTTCCTCTGCTCCAGCTCCCAACAGCAATGCAGACCATAAAGATCAGCCAAATCCATCCCAGGTTCCGTCTCGCCGATCAGTGAATGGGTGATACCTCCCACCACCGCGATCCCCGCCGTCAAGCCAGTCTCACCCTGTGGCGTATCGTACTCATATTTGACCGCATACAGACAACACGGCTCATGATTAGGCAGCCAGAAAAGTTCCCGAGAATCCACCAGCTCCAAGCGATCCGCTGCGGTACCCAAAGAACTTTGATGAATTAACCAGTACGAAGTCTTCGCCAACGCTAGAAACTCAGGATCTTTTGCTTCCTCTGGTATTAGGCCTTCCATCCCGACCTCGGTGAGCTTCAACTGTGTCTCATGGCTACAGGCCAAATCGAGACACAGTTCCCTGAGCAACTTCTGCTCATCGCAGTCACCAAGTGAAGCTAGTGTCACTCGAGTCAAGAACACGACCTTAGGATTGGGATGTGAACCTGAAAATTTTAACAGGGCATCTCGTTTCTGCACATCCAGTAGTGTGGCGGTGTGCACTGCTGCCAAAGCAAACTCTTCAGGACGCTTGCTCTCTGGATGCAGATAGCTCGTAAGCTTACGCAAACCTTGTTCAGCATTGTAAACGTGCGGCCTGAGTTGTTGAGTTGTGAAGATATGATCACACAAGTAAAGAAACTCCAACCCCGATTGATTCGGGGGAAGCTGCTTTGATACAGCCTGCAGGAAAGGCTTAATGAAGGGATGATTATCGCGAAAGTTGCCGAGAATGTTTTTCCACTCGGAATTGTATCTGTCAAAGCCATTAATCAACGCTTTAAAGATAATAGAAATATCTTCCTTCTGCCGGTACCGAGCCAGTAAAAATAGCAGCGTCATGACATCACGCGGGTCATGATTTTTTCCTGACAAAGCATCACAGACGTACCAACGCAGAAGAGGGAGAGACTCGGCAATGATCACTTGCAAAACAGCATCATCAGAAGGGCTGAGAAGATAATTGGCTAATTTAGCCAATTCATGCTCGCCGCTTTCCACTCGATCTTGAGAGGTAGCGTGCAAAGCATCTAACGCGCGAGAAATCGCTTGTACCTCTGCAACGCTGGAAATCACATGATCGGTATACTCTGAAAGAACTGCACCAAGATCTCCGCCTGACATCGACCAATGATCAAGAGATCGACTAAAAGAACTGGCAGCATCAGACATCTAATCGCCTTATTGCTCTGGGACACGCTCGCTCCAGACCGCCTTGCTGGATAAGTAGATCGCTCCGTGAAACCCAGACAATGTAACAGACCCAATAGCCAAGTGCCAATCTTTGAATCGGTTAGGAAAAGAAAGCTGCAAGATGGCGTTGAATAGCTTAGACTCACTCGGAATAAAAAAAGAAGACCGAGGTCTGCGTACTTGCGCTACATCACTTACACTCGTCCATGTGAGATGACTCCAATGAAACTGCTTCAACAGCTAATAAACATGGTGTTCGGTAGCGGCGTTTCCGTCAGTGAACCACCCCATCGCCAGAATAACCCCGATCATGAAACGGATTCAAGCGAGTCGTCTCAAGTACTTGAGCAGATTACACAAACGGTTATTCCTGATGGCCCACGGGGAGAAACGATTGTCAATCACATCACTAAGTGGGGAAGAGAGCAGGTTGGAACAGGTGACGACACACTCATCGACTGGCTAATCTTATCGGCTCGTGATGAGGGTCCCATCTCCTATGTGGAGGCAGCACCTGTGCCCAATGAAGTAGGCTACGATAAGTTCATTTTCGTAATCTCATTTAAGCAAACCGTTCCAAGGTGCATCGCGAGTTACTGCTTCGAAGATCAAAAGTACCTACTGTTTGGCCAGAATGCAGATGCGGATGTGCCTCTTCCAGATCAATTACCTTGGTAGCAATCCGTTGACCTTGGCCTACTTCACTGATAATCGATGATCATTCGAAACCGACGATCTGTTCTGAAAACCTTGAGTCTGTTAACCACTGCAAATCTCGTGGCCGAACATTCTCTGGGGGAAGACCTCAAGCGACGGGAACCCGTCCGCCTAGGGCTGATTGCTGATCTACATGGTGGACTCGCCAACGACGCTGCCTCGAGATTGGATTCCTTTGTGGCAAGCATGAAACAAAAAGATTGCGATGCTATTCTTCAAATGGGTGATTTTGCCTTCCCTAATTCAGCACATCAATCTTTTGTTGAGCGGATTGAAGAAACCAATTCTGAGCTCGTTCATGTTATTGGCAATCATGAATTCGACTTTGGATTGAAACGTCATGACATCTACGCGGCATGGAACATCGAATCGAGCTACTATCGACGCGATGTAAAGTGGGTCCGCATTCTCGTGCTAGATGGTAACGAGGTTGGATCTCCGCTACATCGAGGAGGCTACCCATCCTATATTGGAGAAGAGCAGTCTCGGTGGCTGGAGTCGGAGTTAATTACGTCAGATAAACCCATTTTGATTCTCAGCCACCAACCCCTTGCCGGACACGGTGCAATCAATAACGGGAAAACGATCCAGAACTTACTCACGGAGCACAAGAACAAAATCCTTGCATGTATCAATGGTCATAGTCATCTCGATGCCGCTTGGGAAGTTGACGGCGTTCATTATCTCCACGCTAACTCCGCCTCGTACTTTTGGGTGGGAGGTGAGACTAGGATGGCGTACTACGCAGCTCCACTCTTTACAACACTGACCATCGATCCCAAGGAGCGAACCCTTGTGACCGAAGAATCGGTAAGTCAGTGGAAAAATCAATCGCCCAAAGAAATCGGATATTTCGATCGACCGAACCATGCTCCACAGGCACATGTCTCACCCAAGATTAGCAAACGAAGCATACCTCTTCACCCACAGTTGATGCTTAAATAATCGGTAGTCCGCACGAATCAAAGACTTCCATCCTTACAAGTTGTATCGAACTTTAAATGTCCAGAAAGAAAACCACACCGTCGCAAAAATAAAATTATCGAAATTAGATGGGTCTGAACGAGAAAAGTGGCTACAACGCAACAACCAACTGTCCATTTTGAGGCTTCAAGATTTGACTTTCTCAAATGAACGGAACAATGGCTGGTGTTCCCTGATTCACTCAGGACGCTAGCAAGGTTGTTCCAACAATGAATAGCACATCTCAACGGCAATCGCCCAAGGCTGATCGCACAGACCACACGATCGAACGCCTTCAAAAAAAATTCAAAGGTATCGATATTTGTCCTTACTGTGCAAAGGGCATTACCCGCGTCGGCATCAATGCCTGCATGCACTGCAAGCAACCTCTGATCTGGTACATGGATGTGGTGGGCAAACCGGGTGACGAAAAAATTTGCAGGGAAGAGTACCAAGCCAAGCTTCAGGTAAAGCATCCTGGCTTAGCCAATCAAGGTTGGACGAACATTAATAACCCTTGGCTAATTGCCTCAGCAATCAGCCTTCTTCTCGCTGTCATTTTTACCATCTTACTTTTTAACCATTAGATGCACCCACACCTCGCCATCGATCGATAGGTGACTGATCGATAGGTGACTGGAAG
>JAYYHM010000214.1:0-3004 GCA_036148415.1 Planctomycetota bacterium | reverse complement strand
TATTTCAAAACCACATTCTGGGAGTGAAGCTGCTGAACGGTTTCATTAAGAACCTCACCGAGCTTCTCATCAGATAATGAATCGGGTGCAGGAAGAGTCAAGCTAGGATTGAACCAATTCGAAATCGGTAACGCAGGGGCTCTCTCCCATGCGAGCATCGACTCCAAATATTCATTTTCGACTTGCAGAGGCATCTGGCTGACGGAGTCATTCTCAATTGACTCATCTCGATACGGCTCTAGTTCATCCCTGAGCCTTGCGTTGGCTAGCAGGAGGTCCACTTCGTCGACCGAATAACGACGGGTATCGCTCGTGTCCATGTGGGCGGTGTCTCGGATGTGATGAGGCAGATGATGAGCAATTCATGAAAAAAAAGAGGTGAATTGCGATAACACGTCCGATAGTATCTATCACTCTTTGCCTCTCAACTTTCTTTTGAGTGAAAATCGATGAAAGTAGGTAGAAACCAAAGGCATATCATGCCCTGATCGTTACAGCCGGAACTTTTTACCAACATTTTGACCAAATGAAGTTGCTATCATCGGGCGTGAGGCCCATTTGTGACCTAATGGTCTTAGTACGGCGAGGTTCATCCATTCCCGCTGGACCCAAGACGCACAGGAATGCGAGATCGCTCTCTCTGCGTAGCGCATTTTTACTCAGATTTGTGAATTTTCATACCAAAAACCAGCGATTCTTGGGCATCTGGCTGTGATCAGTGGTCTTTCATCAAGCGTTCTCGTTCAGTCATGGAGCGTTGGTACAGCTCTGAATACCGCTCGACCATCGCCTTGACCGTGAAATCGCTCTGAATTCGCTCTCTTGCGGCTCTTCCAAGCTGCTCTGCGTCAGCTGGATTTTCGAACAGCCACTGCGAACACCTTGCCAAGGCTGCCCTATCTCCGAGTGGGTATAGTCTGCCGGTGATCCTATCTGTAACCAGATCTGTGTTACCGGGAATATCACTCGCGACGACCGGCAAACCCGCCTGCATCGCCTCTATGAGTGAATTACTCTGGCCTTCATACTCGCTGCCAATCCAAAACTGGTTAGCGTGTGGCAACAGGGAAGCTACATCACCACGGTTACCTGCAAAGCGAACACGATCAACAGAAGTGACTGAGTCACGGAAACGCATCAGCTCTGCTTGAAGTGGCCCATCCCCAAGAATCACTAGAGTGATATCCTCGCGGAGAGTTGCAAGAAGCTCAGTGGCCCAAATCAAATCTCGATAACGTTTCTGAGGCCATAAACGTCCGACCGCCAGAATGAGCTTGCGATCCTCTTGAACCTTTAATCGTCCGAAAGCTTCCTCTCTGGAAATGGATCCCGGGACTGCCTGTTCAATCCCATTGGGAATGACCTCGAAGAGATCCGAATCCAATCCCTTGGACACATAAAATGCTTTTACACCTGTGCTGTTAGTCGTAATTTTAAGCGTCTTTTTGGCAAACCAGCGGTCAATCATCAGGTGGAAAGAAGTCTTCCATGGATCCACACATCTTTCGCTCGCATAGATCCTTGGAACAGCTGCCAATGAAGCTGCTAATCTGCCGAAACTGTTGGCTGCAAAAAGCCATGTGTGCACAATATCTGGCTGAAAACTTCGCAATTCATTTTTTAAACGGATGAGTGCTGTCGGATCCAATTTGAATCGCTTCCCGATCAAGATGACGGGGATTCCCGCTGAACGAAGTTGCTCACTGCGAGGTCCATCTCGTGTTAAGAGGTAGACGCGAACGTCATATTCTTTACGCGGTAGATTCTCAGCCAGCAAACACAACTGCTTCTCCGCTCCACCCAAATCCATGGTGGGAATCACAAAAGCTATCTTGGTTCGCATTCCAAGGCCTCTATCAAATCTGCCGGAAGACAAGGACGTTGATCACAAAGACGAGTAGCCCGCCCTGTGTATCATAACGGATTAGTGCTTAACCGATGAATGGCGGCGGTCAGTGCATCAAGACAATGATTCTCCGACCTACGTTTCATCATCAATTCGCGGAGCTTTTGAGCGCGAAGCTTTGCCTGAGGCATCGCGGTGAGCACAGAGATCATCGATTCTTGAATTGATTTTGGCGAATTCGCATCGCACCATGCCAAAAACTCTGATGGCTCCTCGCTATTCCCGGAGAGCAGAGAAGGATGGACCGGATCGCCCGGTCGACCCAAGTCGGATGAAACGTGCCTTGCTTGAACAGCCCCCTCGGCGTCCTCACAAGCAGCATCCAGAGATCGTCGGATCTGCACAGAATCCACGGAGACGATCGGTAATTCCATCGAGATCGCCATGGGTAAGAAGAAGTTCAAGCCAACATCGCTCGGCTGGAAGAAACAATCCGCGGCACGAAAAACGTCTGATGGATCACTAAAAGAGCCAGGAATTGCAACCGAAGCACGGACCCCCTCAGCACGGAGACTGTTGTAGATGTTGTCACGTAAGGGTCCGTCTCCAACAAGCCAGATCCTTAAGTTTGGAAAGCGGAGTAGAAGCATTCTGGCAACCTGAACCAGTCGATTCACGCCACCCAACTCTGTCATCGCTGCCTGGCAAAGAACCACAGGCGTATCTGGCTCGGTTGATAAATCCGAATTGGCCTGAGCAAGGACTTTTCGAGTCTCCCAACGCTCCACAGAATTGATGGCTAGCGATCTCTGAATACCAATCGGAATACGAAACATCTTCGGTCGATCAACACCCAAAATAATGAGTTCTTTTTCGATCGAAGCATGGTCAAGGATGATGCCATGAGCTCGGTTCACAGCAGACAAACAGCGTTTCCCATTACGGTTGTGTTGCCACCAACGGGTATCAGAAGGGTAGTCGCTACTGAGACATTGCACCAAGACCGCCGTCTGCCTATCTGCCGTGGCATCAATCGTGGCCAATAATTCTTCGCGAGGTGAATCAAGATAAATCAAATCCACTTCCCGAGCTCTCTCCGCGATCCAAGCACCCATCAAACGGACATATTTACCAATCGACCAGTCTCGCCGGGGCGCC
>JAYYHM010000213.1:0-3827 GCA_036148415.1 Planctomycetota bacterium | reverse complement strand
TCCATGTCCCATCCTTGGAAAGCTTGGGTAGGCAAGCCGGGGAGTTGGGTGGGAAATCCCCTCGATTCAATCGGTAAGGATAATGATTGGTCGACTTGCTGGGGAATGTTGGGTCCTTTTTTCGTGGGGCTGATCGGGTTTGGATTCGCACGACGGATCCAGGGTCACTCTTTTTCAAGTTTTGCAAAAGCTTTTACAGTGGTTTTTTTATTGGCTGGCTTGGCCTATATCATGGCAGCCGAGCAAACCATCAAAAGCTTTAATCTGGAAAATGCACTATGGGCTCTCATGATCGGCCTGCTGATCAGTAACACTATCCGTGTTCCTGATTGGCTTCGGCCCGCTGTACTCACGGAACTTTACATCAAAACAGGTTTGGTGATTCTTGGTGCTGAAGTGCTCTGGCATCGTCTGATTGCGTTAGGCTTACCTGGCATTGCCGTTGCGTGGGTGGTAACCCCTGTTGTCCTCATCACCACCTATTGGTTTGGCACAAAGGTTTTACGATTACCTAGTAAGTCTTTGGCCATGGTGATCTCGGCAGATATGTCGGTCTGCGGTGTTTCAGCGGCTATCGCGACGGCTGCGAGCTGCAGGGCAAAAAAAGAGGAGCTCTCTTTCGCGATTGCAATTTCATTGATGTTCACCGTTCTCATGATGGTGTTGATGCCCATCGCAATCGGGGCGATGGGGCTTGATGAAGTGGTCGGCGGTGCTTGGCTTGGTGGGACCATTGATTCAACAGGAGCAGTCGTCGCTGCAGGATCAAGTCTGGGTGACGTGGCGGAGCAAACGGCAGCTACGGTGAAGATGATTCAGAACATTCTGATTGGTGTTACCGCGTTTGGTGTCGCGGTATTCTGGGTATTTTATGTTGACCGTCAGGATACGCAGAACCAGCCAGATGCAATGGAGATTTGGCGCCGGTTCCCTAAATTTGTACTTGGATTTGTCCTCGCATCTCTAGTGTTTACGCTGCTGAGTCGAGGGGTGACCCATGGCGAGTCACTCGTCACTCTAACGGTCAAGGAAGCAACCAAAGGTATACGAGGATGGTTCTTCTGTATGGCATTTGTGAGCATCGGCTTGGATACAAATTTCTCAAATCTGAGGAAGATGATGTATGGAGGTAAGCCTCTTCTTCTTTACATCTGTGGTCAAACGCTGAACATAACCCTGACGCTAATCATGGCGTATTACATGTTTGGTGTTGTCTTTGCAGATTACATTAGGGACATGCTTGCGAAATGATTAGTCAATCAAGAAGGTGGAATGAATTGATTCGTTTTGGCGCCTGCGTCATGTTGATTCTGTTCATCTGGCTTGGGCTCCTTCCTCGCATCGGAGCACTGCAACCCGTTAGCCGGATGATCGACGATCACCAAGAGTCAGGGATAGACCCGAGTGCGATGTTTTACACCGAACTTGAGCATCTCGAGTATCGCGACGGCATGCTGCGAAAAAAGAATCAGAACGCATTCTAAGCGTGTGAGTGGTGATCTTTAGAATTTCGTTCACGCAGGAATGCACCAACTGACCAGCTCTTCGAATTACACATCACCTGCTGTGAATGCGATGATTAGTTCTTGAGAGATTCAAGCATTTCAAGTAACGCTTTCGTGATTTTAACGGATGCTTGTTTCTCAACACGATTTGTGCCCATCCACGTTTCGTATCCTCCGAGAGCATGTTGCTCAGGGGTAGGAAGGTAGCCACGACTGTCATTTGCCAATTCGATGGTAAAGGTATGACCGAAGGGTGAATCTTGTTTGAGTTTCAATCCAATTTCGGCGAACGTTTCAAAAGGGATACCTAGGATTGCCAATTCACCTATCTGCAAGCACTGCAGGGGAACGGAGATAGCATCAGGGCCCGCGTCTAACTTGGCGACTCGCTCCGCATAGATTTTTTCATATCGATGATGTCGAACTGAATCATCCGGGAGATTGACAACCGTGGCTAAATAGCTTCGAAGTGTTGCATCTGGCTTGCGGGTGCGAAGGGTAATCTCTTGTTGAAGAGATTGAATTGGCACCCAGTCTGTGTGTTTGAGATTTTGATGAGTTTCCAGAACTCGTCGAGCCACCACGTCTGCAACTTGCTGCATTTTTTCGTATGGTGCCCATCGTCGGCTGCTAGGCTGACTGAAATTGATATTGTTGATGTCGCCGCTTGTTCCATTGCTGAGAATACTCACCATCGCTGGGTGTGCCGACGGCCCCGACATCTTGTTTTTGATCGCTTCGGAAAAGAAGCCAAAGTAATCTGCGGAGATCTCTCCCCGGGGTACACCTCCCACGTAGTGAAGAGAATAATTCGCCAAGATCGCCAACTGTGTGTCGTCTCTCGCTTTGATACTGAGTATCGAAATTTCCGGGTCAATGGGGCCAGCAGGTTTCTCCAGTGCCACGTGTCCTCGAGGTGGATTCATTCGTACCTGATCAACACCGCCAAATGGGCTGTGACGGAGACTAGAGTCTTTCACAAACCAGCGTCGGTTGAACACCTCGCTGGGTTCATTGACCGATCCCCACCCGATTTTGGCTGGTTCCAGGTTTGAGATGGCTTGGTCGACTGAGTCAGCAATGCCATTGATTAAGATCGATCGATACTTCTCTGTCTGGCCTCGGGTCGCAGAGTGGGTGTGGGTGGCTGCCATTAAAATATTGGTAACAGGGATTTCATTTGTTGCTGCGATGATTTTCCTCGCCGCATCAAATTCCTCTCGGCGGATGCCAAGATTGTCACAAACTACGATAGCGATTCGGTTGTTACCATCATCCAAAGCGATTGCTTTCGCATAAAGCGGGTCATGAATTCGGTCTGCGGGGAAAGGAACAAATCCTCCCACGACCATTTCACCGAGCGGCGGAGTGATTTCAACACTTGCGGCTCCAGCGCGAAAAGTCTTCTTGGATGGTCCTACGGCCAACACTGTCGGTTTGCTCAGAAGGTGATGGAGCACAAGTACTGCTAAAACAGAAATCCAAACAGCAGGGTCTGCAGTGCCACGCGGTTGATTTGCGTTCTGTTTTCGTAGCATTTTTCTGTCCAGTGAAAAAACATTTCCCAAAAAGGGGATAGTGGACGGCCTGTGCCGAATGAGTTTACGATCCTTCCTCTCTTGTTAGAACTTACAAGAACCGATGGTGCTAATCAGTAAGGGTTGGTGGACCTTTGAGCCAGCCCAAGCTTTCCAGGAATCGGTCACACGCAACGACTGTAGACTTGTAAAACTTGTTGTCACTCCGGCCATGATTGAAAAATCCGTGTCCTTGACCCTTAAAGATCATCAATTCGCTTTTGACTCCGACTTTGGTCAATGATTCGTTGAAGTGTTCCGCAGTGCTCACTGGGATCAATTGATCTTCATCACCGAGAAAAACGATGCAGGGCGGGTCGTCGCGGGTGAGGTTATGTGCTGGGGAAAATTGTTGATAATTCTCGCCCACTCTTTTAGTGCCCCATCCCCCGGGGCCGTTGTTGTAGACGGGGTTGAAAAGCAGCATGGCATTACTTTTGGCTGAGATGGAGAGATCATCTTCCGCACTGTCAGCTCCGTCCGTTGTGCCCACGAAGGCAGCAAGATGCCCTCCGGCGGATCCACCGGCTGATGCGATCCGCATTGGATCGATACCAAACTGATCGCTACGCGACCTGATCCATCGCATCGCTGATTTCGCGTCCTCGATACATTTCGTTGGAGGCTCGTTGTTCGATCGATTCAAAAGTCGATACTCAACTTGAAAGCAGACGACCCCTCGACTTGCAAAGTACTTGCTATGCTCAGTGAATTGCCCAGGGGCACCAGCAACCCAACTACCACC
>JAYYHM010000212.1:0-4768 GCA_036148415.1 Planctomycetota bacterium | reverse complement strand
ACCCAACAGTGAAGGGATCAAGTTAATCGACTTTGGCCTCACCCTTCCCGCTACTCCACCCTTCATGACGCCGGGTAATCGCACGGGGACACCGCTCTACATGTCTCCCGAAATCATCCGCAGACGCTCAACGGATCAAAGAGTGGATATTTTCTCGTTTGGTGTGACCTGCTACTGCATGTGCTGCTTTGAGCATCCTTGGCAGGGTGAGATACTCAATGGCCGAGCCGCGCTTCACCATGACACCTCAACACCGACGGAACTTACCGAACGCTGCCCACAGATCGATCCAAAACTCGCCCGTGCGATCATGGGGGCTATTCGTCCAAAAGTGGAAGAACGCACCCCTGATATTGGGCAGTTTCTACAAGCGATTCGGGGTGTAGAAAAAGCTTTCGTGGACTGAACGCCCCCCATCTAAGGTAAAAAGGGGCGGTTCTGCTCGGATTCATACCCCAAAGATAACTCGGACTCCAATTGCAGCAGCAGTCAACTCAGGGAATCTGAAAAATCCTTCAGACAGCAGCCAAATTCGCCTACCTTGGTCCTCAGGATCCTGCTAGTCTCGCGCGAAGCAATGGGGAAGGAGTCCCCATCGTGGTTTCTCGTGATTTCGCTAATCTTCCCTCCGGATTACTGGTGCAGATGTCGAGAAACAGATAAAAGGAGCCGATGGAGGCGGAAAATGGGGAGGATTCCCCATAAATACGGTGTGAAAACCGTATTTCATTCCGTTTTCGTTGACACTCTTTTTTTGACGTAACTATACTTCGGAAGACGTGGTGATTTAGGTAAGCTGTATCGGTCCGCCAAATCACACTCAAACCGTCCCTCGGGGTAGAAACGATTGCGGGGGCTGAGCTTTATCAACTCTCGTCGGTCTCATCGTTCACGGAAACAGCAATGACACTACTTGGGAAGTCCTTCTCGGTCGTCATCTTGATTCTCAGTGCCATCTTCATGGTGCTCGCCTTGGCAGTGAATGCCTCTCACCGCAATTGGCGGGACGTGGTACTCACCGGGATCAATGGGCAGCCAGGCTTGAAAAGCCAGATTGAATCGATCACCAGAGAGAACGATCAATTACGAGATTCAAAAGACAGAATTCAGGCTGATCTGAACCGGGAACAAGCGGCACGCAGAACCGCATTAGCCGCCCTCCAAACGCAACTCGATCAACTTCAAGGCGTTCTCCAATCGAGTGAGGCGAAAGTCCAGCAACAAACTGCACAAATCACGGTTCTAACCCAAACGGACCTCAGTCGAGCAGAAGAACTGGAGAGGCTGACCGCAGAAAATGTGACGCTGAGAAGCCAGATCCGAACTGAGCAACAGGACCGTGACACGCTTTTCACGGAAACCTTAACGCTGACGGATCAGATGAATACACTTCGCGGCTTCAAGCAAGAACTTGAAGTGCGTAATCAGCAACTGATCGCTCAAGCGACGCGGTACAAAGAGGTGATGACATCCAAAGGGATCGACGTGAACGAACCCCTTGATGGTGCTCCACCGGATCGTAACGGCAATATTCTTCAGATTGATCGCCCCAGCTCCCTCGTACTCGTCTCCATCGGATACGACGAGGGTCTACGTAAAGGGCATTTTCTGGAAGTTACCCGCGACGGCCGCTACATGGGTAAGCTGAAAGTTCGAAACACTGAACCCGATCGTTCAGTTGCTGAAATCCTAGATGATTACAGCGAAGGGATCTTACAGGAGGGCGATCGTGTCGACACTACCATCGAATGAGAATCGTAAACAGCCAGCCAGTGTTTACACCGTCATGCTCCTCCTGAGCATGCTGTTCCTGCTAATCGCAGTCATCGCTATGTGGATGGAACTTCAGCGTTGGGCGCCGGATTACTACCGAACCAACACTGCCAACCCAAGTGCGATGGTGAATCCCATGACATCCGTGGCGGATTATTGCTAAACGCGCTTACGGGTTTCTCACACTCCAATTCAAAGCAAGGCTCACCACATCTCAAAGTGGTGAGCCTTTTTTTGTATCCAAACTCGCTGAAAAAGCATATTCGAGCCTGCAAATCAATCAGCTGAAATTCGGCAGGTGGTTTCAGGGAGCGAAGTTTAGGCGGCGCGTCTGATCGAACGGGATCCGCTTCTCGACAGGGTCATAATCATGCCCTGCTGATCGCAAGATAGAACCGAATCCTCATGAATACTGTCCTCAACCTCTGAAGCGAAAGGGGAGAGCAGCTGCCCGACCGAGTCGCCCATGAAACTGGGTTGAATGACAGCCCTGGCACAGGCAATCCCAGCGGAGATTAAACTTTGAAGCTTACTCGCTCCGATGAAATGATCTCGTAACGCTGCCAGCCTCATGCCACGTCTCACTCCACTCTGATCCCAAGGAAAATGTCCCGAATCGGAATGGAGGCGACTTTCCGCAGCGAGCTCGGTTCGCCAACCTGCTTTGCGAAGAAGGTAGTGATAGACCATGGAAGTCTCCAGGAGATCGTCTCCATCAAAGGAATCTTGAAGACTCCGCAAGACATCGCGTCGCCAGAAAGATGCCGGCAAGTAAGCGCCAACCGGCCTTGAAGAGTATTGATCTTCCTTGGGTACCCTCAATGAGGGTTCCATCAATCGCCCCTGACGGTTCTTCCAACCGGCGGCGATCAGTTCGCCACTGCCTCGCGATTCAATGATCGGGCTCACCGCGGCAGTGTCAAAGTGATCGAAAATACTTACTGCGGAATCAGTCCAACCCTCGGTGGCAAGTAATCCGCTACCCAGCACATGGACAAAGCGTCCCCTAGCATGATGAGATGCTGCACCCACCAAACTTCCAAAAGTACTCGCTTGTGATTCCACCAGACGCACTTCGTCAGCCAAATCAAATGGGTCATCGTAGGAACCATCGTGAGCAACGATCACTTCGCTACACGAGGGCTGATTCTCCAGAACGCTGACCAAAGTCGCCTCAAAAGCCGCTGAATCGCCAAAAACGGGAACAACGATCGATAATTGAGGAATCGGATTTGTTTTAGGCACCGAAACCATTCCAACAAAAAGAAGTGTCAGGAAATCTCAAAATTGGATTGAGATGGAAGACTCGCTGAATCATCAAGCTACAACTCAGCCTTCAGTATTTCGGAAAGCCACGTGGAAGAGTTGAATCCATCACACGACGATTTTTATGATTCATGAGAACTCTGGATGGACCGGCGCTAAGCCATTTGCTAATCCTCACATCTTCACAGGTCCGATCCACTCCACATTAGCTAGCAATTTACCTATGCAAACTCGATCACTCGGCTACGAAGGCCCACTCGTTTCCGAAATTAGTTTTGGGGGATGGGTCATCGGGCGTGATCGCGGCCCACAGGCGGAACAAGAGTCCATCGCAGCCCTCCGCGTGGCCTTAGATCGAGGGGTCAATCTGATCGATACCACGGCAGATTCAGGGGATAGCCGGAGTGAACAGATCATCGGACGGTTTCTCCGTGAGCAAACTGAAGATGTATTGGTTGCCTCAAAAATCCAACCTTCCTCAGGTCCATGGCCACCGAGTCCATACTGTCGGTGGCAAGATCGCTACTCGGCGGCATACCTTCGTGAGAAAGTCCATGAGCGACTGAATCATCTTCACAAAGATCGCATTGACCTGCTGCAACTCCAGACGTGGACAGCAGCTTGGAATGACGACCCTCAACCGCTGCTTGTTTTGAAGCAGCTGCAACAGCAAGGGAAAATTGACAAGATTGGAATCAATGCACCTGATCAGGATCAATCCTGCGTGATCCAGCTCATGCGAGACGGCTTGGTCGATACCGTGCAAATCATTTTCAATCTCTTTCAACAAGAAGCCGCTTCACAGATCTTGCCGGTGGCAGAGGAGACAGGGACCGGTGTCTTAGTACGTATTCCCTTGGATGAAGGCTCGCTTTCGGGAACCTATCCTGCCCATCATCAATTTGTCGGAAGCGATTACCGCAGCCAATATTTCGCTGGCGATCGTCAACACCGCACCGCTGAACGAGTCAAACAAATCCGGAGCGATCTAGAAAGCTTCGGGATTGAAGAGCAATACTCGATGACCGATGTGGCTCTGAAATTCATCCTTGCACGCAACGAAGTGAGTAGCATCCTGGTCAGCATGCGCACCGCGGATCAGGTCGAAAAATATTGCCGTGCTGCGGGGCGTCGCGACCTCAGCCCCGAGATTCTGCAACATCTTCAGCGACACAATTGGCGAAAAGGCATCTGGTACTCCGGCAAATAGGTAATGGCCTCTAAACGAGTTCTTTACACCCACCTCACATCAGCAGGATGCTTGAGCTGAGTAGCCTCAAGTTTTCTGGTAATGCTTTCCTGTGATGGAAATCACCGTAGGGTGCAATTTGCCGTTACTGGCAACCACGCTGGTCTTTTCCAGCGGTAATGCTTGCCCCCAAGCATCAGTGATTTCGCCCCCAGCTTCCTCAACAAACAAAACGCCCGCAGCAAAATCCCAGGGTGAAAGGAGATACTCGAAGAATGCTCCAAACTGCCCACAGCCGACTTGGCATAGGTCCAAGGCAGCGGTTCCAAACCGGCGGATCCCATGAATATCATGGCTGAAGAACTCTTCAATGGCACCAAGTGTGCTCCGCATCATGGCTCCACGATCATAGTAGAAACCACAACCCACCAGAGTCTGCCCGAGCGTCTCTGAATTGCAGACTGTAACCTTTTCTCCGTTTCGAAAAGCTCCGCCACCTCGAGTTGCGGTGTAAAGATCGCCCCGAGCCGGATTGAAAAC
>JAYYHM010000211.1:0-3705 GCA_036148415.1 Planctomycetota bacterium | reverse complement strand
TGCCGGCGGCAAAACGACGGTCTACGAAGGTGGACTACGTGTTCCGATGGTAGTCCGAGATCCTTACCAAGATGAGCGAGGCTTGAGTAGTGATGCATTAATCAGCCACATTGACATCACACCGACGCTTCTCGATTTTGCTGGCGACCTCGATTATGAGACCAATGCTCCTAAAAACCCGCTTGATGCGAATCAATTTTGGAAAGAACGTGGTGAAGCCCTCAAGGAGAATCGAAACGGAAATAAACCATTCAACCGTTATCACGGCCGTTCTTGGCTGCATTGCCTAAGAAATCCAAATGAAGCTCATCATGAGACAATCTTTGCATCGCATACATTCCATGAAATTCAAATGTACTATCCCATGCGAGTCGTAAGAGATGGTAACTACAAATTGATTTGGAATATCGCCCACCCATTGCCTTATCCCTTTGCATCGGATCTTTGGGCAGCGAGTAGTTGGCAAGCGCAACTCGCTAAGGGCAACGATGCACCTTACGGCCAGATGACCGTTGGCCGTTATGTTCAAAGGCCTGAATTTGAGCTCTACGATATCAAAGCTGATCCTCACGAATCAACAAATCTAGCAGACAGCCCTGGTCATGGAGACATCTTAAAAATCTATCAGGAAAAGCTAAAATCCATGCAGAAACAAATGGATGACCCATGGATTATGAAATGGAATTATGAGTGAGATCCAAGCTAACCACACGCTGCAAAAACCTCTTGCATTGCAGTGAATCGAAATACATCGTCAGGCTGTTACTGAATCACCCAAAAAATACCGATTTAGGAATTCTTTTCTATCGCCTGTTTCGTTAGCAAACTGAACCATCCCATACAATCTTTGCTGGTCACGCTGTTTTTTTTCGGACAAAAACTCATCATCGAGAAAATCGTCCGGAAGAGATTTTTGAAGCTTAAAGCAATTGGGAGGGTGGGGTCCTCCAATCACACCATGGCGATCCAGCATAGCGATCGCAGTCGCTAATCGATGATCATGGCGACTGACTCGCTGCAACCTATCGTTCATCCACTCCATGCCAAATGCACGGCACTCCTCTTCATGCTCTGACATTAAAGTGAAGAGCCTCGAATAAAAACTAGCGTCTGGATTTGACCACTCAATGAATTGCATCTGTGTCATTAGGTCGTTCTGATCATACAGCCACTGACATAAACTCGGTTGGTTATCACGACCCGCTCTGCCGATCTCCTGATAATAAGATTCAATCGATCCGGGTGTCTCAGCGTGGATAACAACTCGGATATCCTCTTTATCGACTCCCATACCAAACGCATTGGTGGCTAGAACAATATCCACCTCACCTGACATGAATTGCTCCTGTATCTGACGTCTTTGTCGACGCGGAAGGTCACCGTGGTAACACACATGACTCACGCCACGTTGGAACAATGCATCACTGAATCGCTCGAGTGTTTTGATCAGAGAAAAATAGATAATGACGCTCCCACCTAGGTACTCAGAGCGTGACAAAGTGGCCTCAATGCAATCCAACTTGCTCTCATCACCCCAAGCTTCTGCGACTTCAATCGAGAGATTAGGACGATCAATCCCTTGATGAAAAAGGGCAATCTCGCTTTCAGGGATTCCCATCTGAACATAAATATCTTGCCGACACTCTTGCGTCGCTGTTGCCGTCAGGGCGATGGTTACCGGATTACCGATCAATTCACGAATCTCTTGTATCCGAGAATAATCCGGTCGAAAGTCATGCCCCCACTGACTGACGCAATGAGCCTCATCAATGGCCAATAACCTCAACGGTCGGTTTGAAAGTGCCTCCAAGAACTCGGCCTTACGAAATCTCTCTGGAGTAACGTAGAGGAGTTGATACTGCCCCGCAGCAACGCGATCATATCGGTGCTCGCGTTCCTTGCGATCCAGTGATGAATTGATAAAGGTTGCATCAATTCCGCGCTTAAGCAACGACTGTACTTGATCCTGCATCAGAGCGATCAATGGTGACAAAACGAGGACTAAACCCGCCTCCCTACGCTCTCCAAGCAGAGCAGGAATCTGGTAGCAAAGGGATTTCCCCATGCCCGTGGGCATGATCACCATTGCGTGATTCCCCCCCATGACATGGCGTATGATATCGCCCTGCCTTCCGCGAAATTCTTCATAGCCAAAATACTGGCGCAAGGCTAACAGCGATTCGTCAGGAGGCTCAATAGTCTGCAGGTTGTTGTCCATTCGGTTATGCTGTGCCCTCCGCGGAATATTCGCAAGCGGGTAATTCCCCTTCAAACACAGATGAAATCATTTTTTTAGGTGAGCTTTGGGACCCCAAGATGGGAATTCGTACCCAGCCAGCTGATTTACCTATTGAGTTTATAGAAACTGCGTCCGACCTACTTAGCACTCTCCTGATAGATAGGAGATTCTGAGATGAGGGAAGAAACATCAGTTGATTTCGAGGAGATAGAGGGAGAAATTAAACTTTCGCCACCTGAAATTTATGCAGCCAATCCGATTGAGTGGGTAGTGGATCGACGCGCAAGTGATCTCTGTGTTTTGGATTCGGAAAACAGTGTAATCATTGCAGTCCGACGATCGGGCAAAGCTCAAACCTCCCGTCGTTTAGCGCGCAACTAAGGCCATAAAGTGCGGGGCCATCTTCGAGTTCTTGCTGGATCTGATGCAGGTGACATGCTTCGACCCACCGAAGGCCGGGGTGTCTTGCACACACCCAACGGCAGCAAGGTTGTCTTAAGATCGAACACGATCCCCACTCTATAAGGACAGGATGTCACGATACATTTGTTCGACCCGGTGCGGGGAACACGTTCGCCAACCGAATTGGGCTACGACCCGTATGAATTAAAGATCATCCACAAAATGCTCGACCAGCCCGCAGGATTGATCCTCGTAGCAGGTCCCGTGGCGACTGTAAAATCCAGCACGCTCTATGCAGCACTGGATGGACTTAATGATGAATCAAGAAAAATTCATACTCTCGAAGATGCCATTGAGCATGGAATCGCCGGAGTGATGCAATCTCAAGTTTTCCATAAGCTTGGGTTAGATTTTGCTGATCCCCTTGCGGCCGTACTGCGACATAGCCCTGATTTCATCATGATCGGGGAGATCAGGGATCCTAGAACTGGAAACACTGCAATTCACGCCGGTATCAGCGAACAAGTCATTTTGGCCACCATCCATGCAAAAAGCGCTGCTGAAGCGATTGACTCACTAGGCCAATCCGAAATGAATCCTAAATTTTTTGCCCAATCCTTTGTTAGTGTGATCAATCAAAGACTGATGAGGACGTTGTGCCCAGCATGTAAACAGCTATTTGAGAAAAAAGCCAATAATGTACCCGAGCGTTTGAAGGGCAGAGTGCCGGTCTCACCTGACCATCGTTTTGAATCCGTAGGATGCGAAGAATGTCTTGGGGATGGTTATCAGGAGTTAACCTGTGTCTCAGAGATCTTCAAAATAGCTCCAAAATCGAGCAGGCAATCGCGACAGGTTAGCCAGCAGGAGAAATCGAGGCTATCGCAAAACAACAAGGGATGCTCTCTGTCGCGGAAACGTTTGTCACACGGGTTATTCGTGGTGAGTCAGATCTCAAAGAAGCCCAAAAGCTCGCATCAGACCTCTCGCCGAGTTCAATTGAAGCAAACTAATAAAAAAGGCCGAGTCACCCATACGAGTGACTCGGCTTTTCATAAAAGAAG
>JAYYHM010000210.1:0-4699 GCA_036148415.1 Planctomycetota bacterium | reverse complement strand
CGGAGGAATACTGAGTGTTCAATTCAATCCACAAGGAACGCGGATTGTATCGGGGAGTGATGACGACACCATTAAAATATGGGACGCCACCACCGGGCGGGAGCTGACTACTTTGAAAGGTCACACCGATAATGTGCTTAGCACTAGCTTCAGTCCGGATGGCGTGCGAATCATTTCGGGAGCAAAAGATAAGACGATTAAAATTTGGGACGCAACACCAGGCAGTGAAGTCACATCTCTCAAGGGACACACCGGCGACGTGTTTGCGGTAGGTTTCCTGTTAGGGGGAGCGCGGATAATCTCTTCAAGTAAAGACAACACGGTAAAAATCTGGGACCCAGCGGTAAGGAAAGAGATCGCTACACTGAAAGGTCACCGAGATTACGTCCTCTGCGGAAACTTCAGCTCTGATGGCAGGCTCTTTGTCACAGGAAGTCGAGACAATACGATAAAAATGTGGGATGTGAGGAGCGGCAGTGAGATTTTCACAGGATCAGGACACTCTAGCTCTGTTATCGACGTGAAGTTTAGTCGCGATGGGACTCGGATCGTCTCCGCGAGCGCTGACAGAACGTTAAAAATCTGGGACGTGGTAACCGGTGAGGAGTTGATCAGCTGCGAGGGGCATGTCGATGTGGTCAGTTGTGCGAACTTCAACTCCACCGGCAGCAAAATCGTATCAGCCGGATTGGACAGAACCATATTCATCTGGGATGCCGAAACCGGTCGTGAGCTCAAAGTACTGGGAGGGCTCCCCGACGAGGTGAAAACGGTTCACTTCAGCATGAGAGGTACTGAACTATTTTGCGAGCTGGATAACGGAGCTCGCTATGTTTTCGATACAGAGTCTTTCAAAATCATCGCGAATGTAGGGTGGATACCCTCCGAATCGGAACCGACATTCGCGTCAAGCGATGGCCGTTGGCTTGTCGTACCCTCTGTCCATGACGTCTTGCTGGTCGACCAGCACTTCAAAAAGACTCGTCATGTGCAAACTTATCGTGAACTGAAGGCAAGGGTTGATCCTTGGTGGCACCGCGAACAGGCAAAGTCCGCCGCTGCCGCTGAGAATTGGTATGCTTCCACCTTCCATTATGGATGGCTCTTGCATTGCGATGAGCAAGCAGCGGTGCCAAGACGAAATTTTGAGAGGGTATGGGAAAAACTCGATCCCCAGCAACAAAATCTCCTTCCCAGATTCATTCAAGCATTTGCCCCAAATGTCACTGAATGAATCATTCAGGACGGCAATGTGGTAACGTGACTTTTAATTGGAATGGTCCGTCGGTTTCTGAGTTTAACCATATCTGATGATTTCCAGCTCAGCACTTAACCGCGACGATGGCATCGTCGCGTAGTTCAACTATTTTTAATTTTTCGCTCTTATTGTCTTGCATAAGACACCATTGGTGTGGCACTTCAAAAGACAGTCGCCAGACGATCCTCAAGATTTTGCCGCGCAAGTCCAGAAGCTGAGAGCTGAGTGTATTTTTGTTGTTGAATTGAAGACCAAGACCGAGGATTCCCTCTCGTGATGGTTTCTCTTACAATCTAGCCCCAATCCGGATTTGGGATGTGATAGTCCTAGTCTGGCGCTCCCTGCGAATGGCTAGCGAATCATTCGCTTCACCAAGGTGAAGCCTACCGCGTATTAGCAATTAGAAGATTCCATCTGCTTAAAAAGTCTGATGGGAAAAGAACACTCATTTCGAACCATTTGAGGTTTATGTTTTATGGCTGCTTCGACGTCAATTCTCGCTGATAAGCTCCACGAGTATCCACAACAAGAGGTGATCGACGGTGACGATAGCGCTGCCGATTCCATTCTTGATGACTGCATCAACCAGAATGATGGTGTTCTTCAGTTGCTTCATCGATATGCAGGGCGAACATTTTGTACGCCTGGTAAGCGTCTTCGGTTGGACGCCAAGTCGTATTATCCCGATTACATGAACGGCACAGGACTGGACGAACTCTGGATGTGCTGCACGGTACCCATCGTTACCGGTGTTATTGATACCACGACTAACAAAGCTCCATTTAGAGAGGGTGAATCGCATGTTCTCACTCCTGATGGGCAAGTGATCTCCCTGCAGGACCTAATCTCTGCTAATCCCAAAATGGTGATGGGTGAGAAAATCACTGCGTTCGCGGAATCTCTATTTGGGAAAGCAACTTGGCCAATCGTCTCGAAGAAATTCGACAACTTAAACCCGATCCCACATCACCTACATTGGTCCAAGTGGGAGGTGTATGACATAAATTCCTTTGATAATCCTGGCGTTAGTCAATCGCATTACCACACCACTGCAATGGGACTCTACCCATTCGTCACCAAGGATCAATTTCTTGATTGCATGAAACAGTTTGGTCAGGGCGAGTATAATGGGGTTAGGCATCTTTCACCGCATGTGATGATGCAGCTTGATAATGGATTTGTTATGCCTAATGGTGTGCTGCATTCTCCGACTGATCTCTGTACTCATGAATTGCACGTCACGATGGACGAGCACTTCTTAGCGGAAGATCTCACACTTGACGGACGCATTGGTGCGGCTGATGCCTTCTATGCATGTCGGGAACAAGACTACCCAAAGGATCGTCACGAGGATTGGGACTACTTGGTTGAGAAGTTTGACTTTGAAGCAAATCAGGATCCCAATTTTGTCCTCAATAACAAACGCCCTGCGACTACCGCCGAGAACTTCTCGAATGATGGTGTTGATGCAAAGTGGATCATCTACGGCGACTTTTTGGGTGACCAGAAATGTTCGATTCTCAGATTAACGCTTCAGCCAGGTAGCAAGACAACGTTCCGTCCAGAGAGTCCGACCCTCTTTCATACAAATCGCGGCAGTGGACGTGTCGGTAATCTCAGCGTGCAATACAACCAAGATATGATACTTGGCGAACTCTATTCTGAGATTGGATTTATTACCCAGGCAGCACTGGAAAATGGTGGTGTTGAAATAGAGAATACCGGTGAGGAACCGCTGGTTCTTACTTTCGACTTCCCGCAAAATGCACACTCACAAACTCCCGGAGCAGCGTGATCCGCTCAGGTTTGAACCCTCTGCCTTAGTCAGGAATCTGAGGTTCCCGCCAATTGTCTATCTGGATCCCAGAGGCGAAGAATGAGGTTGGTCAGGTCACGTCATGAATTCCTACGTTTGGGTTGACTCCAATCAACAAGAGGACGACTCGGTTACCTCGCCTAGTTGCTATGATTTTTGTTGATTGGGGAGATGTAAGTGGCGAGGGAAGGGAGCCCATTCGGTTCCTTGACCTCTGTGGAAATATAAATTGAAAGACGGATTCTCATCATGGTCTCACCACGAAGCACTCTCCTTTTACTGTGTTGGATTGGGCAGCAATTTGGACTTCCTGCAGCGTTTGCTAGTGGCCCGCTGGAAACCACCGAGAATGCCCAAGTTGGAGTTGACGATGAAGTGACCCGTGTATTTATCTTTGCGGGCCAATCCAACATGGAGGGAGCCGATTCAAATATTAATCGCGTGAATAGCTTCCCGCCATTCGAAGGGTTGGATCAAGAGCAGAGTGATGTTTTATTTAGCTACAACATAGGTAGGAATGACGCATACAGGTCCGAGGGTTGGGTAAGACTCCGATCCGTGAATCAATGGGTGGGACCCGAGCTTAGTTTTGTTCGAGAGATTCAAAAGTATGTTAATTCACCCATTGCGATCATTAAATGCGCTGTAGGTGGTACGACACTCGGTGAGGATTGGAATCCAGATCAGCCAGGTGGCTTTATGCTTTATCCCAAAGCTCTGAAACTAGTCCAGGACTCATTGGATGAGTTGAGAAAAAGAAATATCCGGTTTCGAGTAGAAGGCTTGATGTGGCATCAGGGCGAGAATGACATGTTCAATGATGACTATCGTGCATCTTACGGTGATCATCTGACTCGTTTTGTTCAATGCTGGAGACGTGATCTCGGGGTTTCGAATCTTCGTGTTTATGTGGGTGAACTACACTGCAAGTCGGTGTGGGGTATGGATAACCGGCAGCGGATGTACGAATTGAGTCAAGGTCAGAAAGCTGCCTGCGGTCGTGATGAGCGGGTCCAATATGTTCCCAATAATCATAATGGTATGACGATCGATCAACGCACGGGGCTGCATTACCATTTTGGAACCTTCGGGCAACTCGGTCATGGCATGGAGTATGCGAAGGCGTATCTGAGTAACATCAATCAGGCACTCCCGAGAAGAATTTCACTCAAGGTTTGGCCTTACAGCCCACAGCAAAGAGTGAAGCTTTAAATACTAGCTGGCCATCGCAATATGGAGGGTGAAAGAGCTTTCACGGCGCACTTAGACGGGGATTCCATCTTGGTCGATAATGATTTTGTTCCATTTCGCTACAGCATTGGTGGCGGTGTAAGTGTGTCTGAGAACTGGGAGGCGTTGGGTCCTGCGGGATTCTATGAAACCTTCGGGCCAGAGCTGAGCTTCGCGCACCGGATTGCTGAACATGACGACTCCGCAATTGCCATTGGGAAATTTACCCACAGTGGGAGCCAAATCTTGGATTGGACACCGGAAGGGTCCATTGCCGAGGATCGTAATTTGTACGAGAAGTGGATTTCTTTCATCAAAGATTGCCTTCGTGATCTGAGAGGCAAAGGGCACGATGTTGAGTTGGCAGGTATTATTTATCATATGGGTGAGAACGA
>JAYYHM010000209.1:0-3925 GCA_036148415.1 Planctomycetota bacterium | reverse complement strand
TATTTACCGCGGAGATGGGTGCTCTTCCATGATCTGACCTAGGGCATGAATTGTGGACCTCACTGGTCGATAGATGATATCGCCTGATCAAGTCCAATCGGAAATTCCCGAAAAGCTCGCGGATCAACGAAGTAAACCTTGTTCTTTAAAACAAAAGCCAAGCGGGTACCGGTCGTTTTAAAGGTAACAAATACCACTAGCACTCTGCCGCTTGTCCTGCTATCGAAAATGGAGCATTACCGTTAGATCCTTCGTGACTTTGCATTGATTCCGGAAGCCGAATAACATCGGGGTAAGTCGATACTCCGTTGGCAAACGAAGTTGACTCAAATCGACCAAAGATTTCAGCAGAGAACTTAGTTCTCATGGCAAAGAAAAAACAACCATCATAACTTGCCCTTCTTGTTTCCAAGGTGCATGCAAGGGATCCCAGCACTCAATAGGTCCATGAAGCCCACTCTATCAAACGCATTATCAAACCCTACGTGCTCCTTGTTCTCGTCTTCACAAGTCTCAGCGGATTAAAGCTATGCCATGCGGACAAGGATACTGAAAGTATTTCAAGAGGACTTCAATACTTAGAAGAGAGCGGGAAACCATGGAAAGAAAAACGACAATGCGTTTCCTGCCATCAGATTCCACCCATGATTTGGGCGATGAACCTTGGTTTGAATGCGGGAATCGGGGAAGTGACAAGCACACAAGTCAAGCAGTGGGCAGAATGGTCGACCGATTACGTTAACTTTGTCAGACCACCACAAAAAGCAACGTGTGATCCGACAGAGACGATGACCGCAAATCTGGACACCATGGCCGGTCTTCCATTAGCAATTCCACCCAACGGTAAATCCGATTGGAGAAGACGTTTTGCTGAACACCTAGGTGATCAGCAAGCAGATGATGGCACCTGGAATCCCTGCCGGCGGCTACCAGGACAAAAGAGAAAGATCGAAGAGACCACCTTGGCAACCACACTATGGATAGCCAACTGTCTTGAAAACGAGGAGTATGATTATCATAAGTCTCGAATTGCCCAGACATTGGACTCGTTGAATACCGTCCAGACCGCGGAGCTCCTCAGCTTTCAGATTCTTTTGTCTAATCATTATTCCGGAATCGATCGCGATGTGGTTCTAGGTTCGCTACTTCACTCGCAGAACGAGGATGATGGCTGGGGATGGAGACTAGACCAACAAAGCGATGCACTCGGCACCGGACTAGCACTCTATGCTCTCACTCAAGTCAAAGGCCCACGTTCCGAGGCGATCCAAAAAGCCGCAGTCGATGCGAGGAGGTTCTTGATTTCGACGTAGGAAGCTGACGGGAAAGGGTTGTTGCCTGGCACCAAGAAGTCTGCACAGGGTAGACCAACTGAAACAGCCAATGATTGGGGAACTGCGTGGGCTGTCATTGATCTGATAGAAGACCAATCAACCAAAGATTAGATAGAGCTGCGGAGACATTCACCTCGAACGGTTCCACAAAGACTACCGGCGAGGATGACAATTCTATCGCCAATCTTCAAGGGAGCCCCTAGTATTTCCGGACTTTCTCCCTTACTCTCCCCGCTGCCATCGGTTTGGCAGCACCAGGAGTATTGACCCGCAAATCGTGAGCGCTGGGGGCATTCTGCTAGGATGCCCGGCTACATTCCATCGGAACTTCGTCGTTCCGCGTTCTCACATTTGGACCCCTGACTCGTGCCAACTTTTGATGAACTTGACCTGTTACCCGCTTTACAGCGAGCGGTCAAAGCTGCCAAATATAGCCAGCCTACTGAGATCCAAGCACAGGCAATCCCACATGGCCTAGCGGGACGCGATATCCTCGGATGCGCTCAGACAGGGACTGGAAAAACCGCAGCTTTCGTTCTTCCAATACTGAATCATCTCGGCAGCAATCGGCAACGCCCTAAACCCGGACACCCTCATGCACTGATTCTATCTCCGACGCGCGAGCTAGCGATCCAGATCTCCGATAACATCTCTAAGTACGGTCGGTTCCTGAAAACGAGAGCGACTTTGATTTATGGAGGTGTTAGCCAAGTCCATCAGGTGCGTTCACTTCGTCGAGGCACTCGAATCTTGGTTGCCACGCCGGGTCGCCTCCTTGACCTGATGCAACAGGGCCACATTCAACTCGCTCACATGGAACACTTTGTTCTTGATGAAGCGGACCGTATGTTAGATATGGGCTTCCTACCTGATCTCGAACGTATCATCAGCGAACTACCGGACCAAAGGCAGTCTCTATTTTTCTCCGCGACCCTTGCACCCAAGATCACTAAGCTCGCAGAAGGGCTTCTTCGGGATCCGGTATCCATTCACATTGCACCCGAAAAGCGCTCACTCGATCAAATTGAACAGTTTTTACAACCCACCAAAACATCTGAGAAACTCTCTCGACTTACCGAACTCCTCAAAGACCCTAATGTACACCGAGCAATCGTTTTCATCCGCACCAAGCGAGCCACCACGAAGGTCGAGAAGAAATTAATTGAGGAGGGTTTTAAAGTTGGCGCTGTCCATGGAGATAAGAGCCAAAACTCTCGCCAACGTACGCTCATGGGATTCCGACGAGGGAAGATCAACATCCTCGTTGCAACGGATGTTGCCGCGCGAGGGATCGATGTCGATAACGTTTCTCACGTGATTAACTACGACCTGCCCGAAGATGCGGAGACCTATGTCCATCGAATCGGGAGGACAGGGCGAGCTGGTGCAAAAGGAACTGCGATCACTTTCTTTACCGAGGCTCAAAAACGTGATGTAGAAGAAATTGAACGCTACCTCGACCTGGAAACCGATGAACCAGCACTCCAGAATTCAAAGAGAACAAAGAAGAGATCAAAACGCGATACCCAAAGAAAGCGCCCGGAACGAGGAGAAAAACGAGGGAGATCCTCCTCCACTAGAAACCGGACTTCGAGCCGCCGGAGCAGCAAGACCGATGACGTTTCTCGTCAAACGCGTTCCAAACCACCGAATTTGAGGTCACAAGCATCAGGAAAAAGTTCCAAGGCATCGGGAAAGAGATCCAAAGACTCGAGTAAGAGGCGCGAAAACAGGGATTTCGATCGTACGGAATCCAAAAACGAACGCAAATCCGACCGCTCCAAAGAGGGTAAATCCAAGATAAAACCCAAAGCGAAGCGGGCTCGTAGGGGACTATCCAAAGCGGCAGATCCAACTGCTGAGCCCGCAAGAAAGACCGGTCAGACGGGAAGACCTCAAAAAAAGAAACCAAAGAAAAACTTCAGAAAAGCCAAAAAGAGACCTGCTACACGTCAGTCCTTCCACTTCACCGAAGCGTTTTTTGAGCAGTCAAAGAAGTCGCAAAAGAAGAAGCCAAAAGGCAAAAAGCGTGGAAAATCCCAGCGAAAATAGCTGAAAACGCGCTCCTAGGCTAGTTAAGGCACCACTCCGGAAGGATTCCCTGATCCTTCTGACCTGTCAAAAAAATCGCATTCTCAGAGAGATTAACGGTTAAACCTGCGACTTGTTGTCAATAGAGGCCTCGAAGGGTTATATTCTGGGATAGTTCGAGAAACCGAACTAAAAAGATTGCGGAATCCACTGGCCAAGCGTTTTGTTCCGGGGAGGAAGCGAAACAGCCAACCACTGGAGCAATAGAAGAATGGAAGGCACGATTAAACGTCTCACCGACAAGGGTTTTGGGTTCATCAGCGACGGCAGCGATAAGGACCTATTCTTTCACAGCTCTGCAATGCAGGGTGTGCGTTTTGACGATCTTCGAGAAGGTCAAAAAGTTGAGTTCACCGTCGGACAGGGTCCCAAGGGGCCTCGCGCAGAAAACGTAACCGTGATCGAAGAATAAGATCCACAAAGTTTTCGACTTTTGAATCTCACCCATGAGGTTCCAGCTTCTCCTCGCGAATCCAACTGGAATCATTTGATTCTGGTTA
>JAYYHM010000208.1:0-4177 GCA_036148415.1 Planctomycetota bacterium | reverse complement strand
ATCCAATGGTGGCAGGAGCTGTATTCGAAGCGAAGTGGGCTTCGCACGGGATGCAGTTGCCAAGCACTTGATTGGATCTGAAGTCATTCTTGGTGACGGGATTAATCAGCATCGACCCGCTCTGAATGTCATACGCCCATTCGAACGGAACTCATTAAAGCTCGCGATCACAGAGGATCAATTTCGGTCCATCTCGCAACAGGAAAACAATTCCTCAATATCAGCGGCCACCGAGCTTGTCTCCCACACCATTGACACCCTCGGTATTTCAAAAGCTTCGGAAATGCGATGTGTGGTAGGTATTCCAGCGGGAGCCTCGGTTTACAGCCAACGGCTTGTTCTTGACCTGGTCGAAGCGGTAACACCCAACGTTGCAGTGGTGTCGGAACCGTTCGCGGTCGGATTTGGTGTTGGCTCGGATGCATACAATTCGATCATCATTGACGTCGGTGCGGGTACAGTTGACTACTGTTACTACTACGGAGCTTTTCCGGCTGAGCAAGATCAGGCGACCCTCGGCTATGGCGGCGACCACTTAGATAGTGACTTGCGTCAATCGATACTGGAAACCTTTCCCGAAGCGAAAGTTTCGGAAACCGCTGTACGACGCATCAAAGAAAGATATGGCTCTGTTGGCGGCAGTGTCAAAAAAGCAGTTGTTGAGCTCCCTACCCGCGAAGGTCGGTCCAAGAAGTTCGATCTCACAGATCTCGTTAGAGAGTCCTGTGTGAGCTTTGCCGAGAAAATCACTAATGGATTATCGAAGCATATCTCTTGGATAGAAAACGATGATTTCTTCATCGACGGAGCAAAGATATTGCTTGCTGGTGGTGGTAGTCAATTGCACGGTCTCGATGAGTACATCGAGCAAGCACTAAGCATTGGTGACAGGTGTGATGTCATCCGCATCCACGACTGCAAGTACGCCGGAGCGATGGGTGCTCTGGAATTAGCTCGGAAGCTGCCAGAGGATGGTTGGCAGTTCTTGAGTAATTTCAAGCCAGACGTGGGGCGTGAGGCTGCTTGAGCCTATGAAACGCTCCAGGGCTGGGAAGCGTTGAGCGTGCCATCCCAATGGCTTGCGACACCCAGCCTAATCAAACTCCTTTTTTTGGGAACTTGATTTTTTAATCGACTGAGACCGATGCGATTTCAGATTGCTCTATCGAGTCAGCAGCTAACGATCCTTATGGTTCGGCCGCTGGCTTTTGCAATTTTTCTGATCGTTGTTTCGAATCTTGCCTTTGGGCAATTCGACATGCCTCAGCGATCCTCCCCTTCAACGTGGGAAGCTGCTCGATCGGAACGCCAAAACCTTTCCGTCTCCGATACATCACCTGCCGTGGCACCGCCGTCTGTCCGGGCCGGTGGCAAGGGGATAGCAGGAAACACTAACCCACAGTCCATCCAATTCCAAGTCACGTCCACGCAGTACAAAGCGTTGAAGTATTTCATCACCGGCGGGTGTGTGACTTTAATCTTCGTCCTGATCGGGAGTATGCTCCGTCTCTCCGGATCGGAACCGTCCTCGGATGGCTTACCACGTCATACTGCCCATCCTTATCCGCAATACCCCGGCTTTACTCCTGCTGGATACGGTTTTCAACCCACCCAGCCAGATTCATCTTCACCCGAGAAGGCTGCTTCTGAGACGGTTGGGGAGACTGCTCAGTTAGGTGTAACTAATCAAGGCAATACAAAGAACGCACCCGGCATTCAGTTGCCGCCCACAGCGATGGGTTGGCCGGTGAGTTACATTCCCACTCTTCCGATCGGCGTACCCATCCCAATACACCCCGATGTACTGATAGCGGGTAATCATGCCGGTGCAACGTCAGAGATGTCTCCAAAAGGAATGCCAGAAACTGCGAGGGCTACCAAATGCAATGAAGAGGGAAACGCGGAAGCTCTCAGCGGATTGCAGCCAACGAATGAGATTCTGGAAGCGGACGCCGCAGAAGACATCCAAGTACCGAACTCAGCATCCTTCCTGGGAGAAGGCATTTTTGATTCGAGTAGCGAAGAGGTGATTTCTGTCGAGGAAATACTATTGCAGCACTTGAATAAGGTCCAAAGCGAAGTCGTTACGGAAGTCACAGCTTGCGACCTAGACATCGATGATCAGTTAGATGCTCAATGCGATAAGTCGGGGGGTGAGAACCTTGATCAGCTTTATGTTTTAGAACCCGAGACGCATCATGATGCAATCCCGTCGGATGCCGATTCTTGTCATACCGATGAGATTCCAGATCCGATTGCTGAGGATCTAGCGAATTTGCCTGTCGAGACCTACGGAGAAGAGATTCAATCTGAGACAGTCGACAAGTTGGAGGCGGAGATAAGAGAATTAAGGTCGCCTAACGAGGCGTTTGTGTCGGAACGCCTGGAGGCGACGGTTCAGCCCATAGAGGCTGAAGAAGAAGCGACGCAACAGACACCAAGTTCTGAAAATTTTGATCCTTCCATCATTGATCAGACTGAGCATCGAGGAAGATCTATGTCCATTTTCGATTCCATTGTTGCAAATACCATTGAGGTGAAATCACTGGCTTCGTAGGCAAAACGTAATCAACCAGCGCTGTCACTGTGATTTGCAATAGCGGTGAAAGTGCAGCGATCAAACTGGCTGTGTTAAAGCAGCTGAGAAACATCTGTTCTCACTGATGTCAGGTGGGAACTAGTATTTTTAATTGTCCGATACCATGCAGAACCGAGCTTTAATCTATATCGTCTGCGTGGTTGCTTGCGCCTCGCTCCTGCTCCTTGTTATCGCGGAACAAGGGATGGTTGAGCCTACACCTATTCCGACAGAACGCTTGATAGTTGGCTGGGAAACGAGAGCCACGGGGAATGCGGATCGGCCGAGCTCGAATAACCAAAGTCCGACGTCGTTACTTTCGGGAAAGTTGAACACACGAAGGACCAATGATGTGCATCAAATGGATGCGAAGCATCAACGTTTTGCAGAGAGTTCCTCTGCAGACAAATTGCACACCCGTCAACCAGCTAAGCTGTTCAAAACGAATGGGATCAGCCGATCCGAAGACGGGTGGAGTACATGGAAAGACCAAAGCTTTAAACCAAGTGAGTCTACCGACTATTCGCCTGATAGCGGAGATCTAGGAAGCTCGTTTTTGTTCAATGACTCGCCAGGATTTTCTCAAAGCGAGAGTGATAATGACCGCTTGGATTCCACTTCCGAAGCTGTAAAGGGTCTGACGGATGGCTTTACACGTGTCAGCGACCTACCGTTGCGTGAGAAAGGCTCGACGGTCAATCAAGAGCGTCGGAGAGATTCGAATGTGAGTCGGGTCTCCATGATCGATCGACCGGAATTGAGAAAAAATAGCGGCATCCTGCAGGTTCAGAATCAGGAGCCAACTGAATCGCAGGCGTCAACTGAGGAAGAAGGGGAGGCACAGCAACTGGGTGTTCCTCCACCGAAGAGGACTCCAGCTTTTTTGAAGAAGCGTTCTATTCTCTTAGAGCCCGGCCAGTATCAATTCGAATATGGATTACGTTATTCCATCGATAATAATTCCTATGCGCTTGCTGGCCTGTTGCAGGAAGGTACATCTCAGGTGCAGGTGGTTAATGCAAATCAAAAGCGTCAGCTCGTTTCCACTCCGCTTGAGTTTCGTATTGGTTTACGGGAAAACTTACAGGGTTTCCTCTCTTTACCCATCGGTTGGTCCGCTCAATCGCTCACCGCTGGAAACTCTCAGACGGAGTCGGATATTTTTGGTATCGGTGATCTTGGGATTGGTTTGACGAGGGTTCTCTGGGCTCCGGAGAAAGCGAAGATCAGGTTCCTTGGCTTCCTACAGGCCAGTGCACCAATCGGCGGCGGTGAAATTTCGTTGTCGCAGCAGGATAGGGATGCGTCGCTGGGTGCTGGGTATTGGACGATGACAGCGGGTGGGAACATCACTGAATCGATCGATCCATTGATCCTATTTGGAAGTTTTGGTTATACGCACACGTTTGGAACGCGAATTGAGTCGGGGAACTACGTCAACGTTGGAAATACCCTCTTTTATCAGGTAGGGGTTGGCTATGGTATTAACCCGTATGTAACCCTCAGCGGTTCGTTCTCTGGAGCTTCTTCAGGGCAAATTCGCTTAGACGATACTGTTGCGACGGGCGCGAGATCTGAGCCTTTCTCCCTACGTATTAG
>JAYYHM010000207.1:0-3578 GCA_036148415.1 Planctomycetota bacterium | reverse complement strand
AAACCTTCCATCAGGTGAGTGATGATTTCCAGCAGAGCATCAAGCAAGCTCTCGTTGTCGTTCTCACCTCTCCATCTTTCCTGTTTGCGATTGAACGCAGTGAATCCCCGGAAGCCGAGCCGCTCACGGAGATGGAGTTAGCATCGAAGTTATCTTACTTCCTCTGGAATGGGCCTCCTGATGAACCTTTGATTTCCGCAGCGAACACAGGGCAACTCCGCAAGGAGATGACTCAACAGGTGGACCGTCTTATTGACGATTCCAAGTTCGCGGAATTTTGCGACCGCTTTGTCGACCAGTGGCTAAGTCTCGATAAGTTTGATGTCGTGGAAACGGATCGTAAAAAGTATCAGCAACTCAGTCCGAACGCGAAGCGACAGCTTGCGAGTGAGCCGGCAAAGTTCTTTGAGCACTTGATGCGAGAAAATCTTCCTGTTAGTTACCTCATTGAGTCACCCATCGCGGTGATGAACGAAACGGTTGCCAACTATTACGGGCTCGCTGATCGAGTAGAAAGCGGGTTGGAATTTGTGGCGGTGGAGCATGGTGAGCCACATCTCGGCGGAATCCTAACACAGGCTGCTCTCCTGGCTGGCTTATCCGATGGTCGAGAGGCTAACCCGGTGAAACGTGGTGCATGGTTCGCTCGCAAGTTGATTGCGGAACCTCCTGATGATCCACCACCGAATGTTCCAGAACTGAAGGATGACCGAAACTTATCCTTGCGCGAACGCCTGGAACAGCATCGCTCGGTCAAAGGATGTGCGAAGTGCCACGAGGGAATCGATCCTTGGGGTTTATCCTTTGAGTCATTCAACGCCGGTGGTCTATTCTCGGGCGATCAAGTTGACTCCTCCACTTTCTTGCCGGATGGTACTGAAATCCGCGATTTTACCGAGTTTCGGGCTTATTTGATCGAGAAGAGGATGCCCAGCGTTACCTTCAGTGTGATGAAACACCTATCAATCTATGCCATCGGTCGAAGCTTGACGTACAATGAAGAGCAAGCCTTGAGAGAACGCATCGAGGCGATCGATTGCAAGGCTTACCGCATGCAGGATCTACTACGGGATGTGATTCAGAGTGATCTGTTCCTCACCAAGTAGCCGACTTGTACAGATGCCATACTGGGCAGGAGGCTCAGCCCCTTCCCAGAGCCACTATCACGACGACCCCCATCATGACGAACCCGATGAAACTTGATCGACGAGCCATTTTAAAGGGTGCTGCAGGAGCAGCTTTGGCGCTTCCGCGACTGGAGGTGATGGGGGATGAAGTCAACGCTGAGCTTCCCCGACGCTTTTGCGCTCTCTACACCGCAAACGGTATGTCGCTACCTAAGAGCGAGAATGGGATCGATCAGTGGAGTTGGTTCCCGACTCAGGAAGAAAACGGGAAGTTTGTCTTCGGTAATTCGACGGCTCCGCTTCAGCCTTACCGTGAGCAGCTCAGTTTTATGGGCGGACTGTATCACGAAAATGGTGTCAAAGCCGATCCGCATACTTGCAGTGACATGTGGCTAACCGGCGCGCCCCTTCATGATTCGACTCGCGAGACTTACAACACCGTAGGTCTTGATCAATACATCGCTCAGCACACGAAACAGCATTGTCGGCAACCCTCGCTGGTGCTTTCCATCGATGCGGGAGTGGGTTTTCTTTCGCGAACGGGAACCATTTCGTACGACATTCAAGGTCGACCGATTCCGGCAGAGAATTCTCCACAGCGGATCTTCGATCGGCTATTCCGAGCAGACCAAGATTCATTAAAAGCTCAGCGAGAAAAACTTCGGTCGCGAATCAAGCTTGTGGATGCAGTGTTGGAAAGTTCGCGCAATTTCAATCGCCAATTGGGAGCAGCGGACCGACGCAAGATGGATCAGTATCTCGCATCGCTCAATGAAATTGAATCACGTTTGATGGCGTCGGAACGCTGGATTGATATCCCGATCAAAGATCAGGACTATAGCCATTTGAACCTGGATGTCACGAGTGAAGATGATCCTCGTGAATACTATCGGAACATGTTTGACTTGATTTCCCTCGCGTTTGATGCGGACATCACCCGCAGTGTTGCTTTCATGCTAAACCGTGAAGATGGGATGGGCATCAGTGATACTTTCCCACTCAAGTTAGGACTGAGCCGGACTCACCATCAGCTTTCCCATGCCGGTGATAAAGCCGGCCAGTTGGATTTTGCCAAGTACGATCTGTTCCTCAGTGAACAACTCGCTGGTTTCTTTGATGGGCTAAACCATTACCAAGATCAAGATGGCAGTGTTCTCGATAACACCATTGTTCTCTACGGCAGTGGTGCGAGTACAACTCACTGGTCAAAAAACCTTCCGACGCTTGTCGCGGGAGGACGCAACATGGGACTCCAGCATGGTAAGTATTGGCGAGATGGAGAGACTCGCATGAGTAATCTTTATCTCAGTATTTTGAAATCCATGAAGCTGGAAGCAGAGAGCTTTTCTGATAGTACCGGAGTCCTCGAGGATTCGATTTTCTCCCAAGCTTAGTGCGATTTGAGAGTGATTGAGATGCAAGTCTCCCCAAAGCCTTTGCGATTTCTTCTACCCACTGCCCTGCCCTTTTTTCTGTTTTTCATTCATCTGATCAATGGTCCAGTGAGTGCAGAAGATGCAACTTTCTCACCCGAGCTATTTGCTTTTCAAACCGGGTTTGCCAACGCCAGTTCGAAAGCTCCTGAGGATCTCGTCAAGCTCGTCCATCAGGCAGGGTTTGACGGAGTTGAACTGATGGGACTTCAGCAGGTGGAGCGTTTCCTGCCCGCGCTCAAGCAAAGCAATCTCAAACTTCATTCTCTCTATTTGAAGCTGGATCTGGATCGACCCGATCAGCCTGTCGATCCAAACTGGTCTCGCGTTCTTCGAGAGCACGGTGAAGATTTGCACGCGGTTTGGTTTCATGTTCACAGTCAAGAATTTCCCGAGAGTGATCCAGCTGGTGATGATCGATGCGTTGAAATTCTTCAGTCTCTCTCCGATCAGGTGAAGCCATGGGGAATCCACATAGGGATCTACCATCACGTTGGACTATGGGCTGAACAATTTAGCGACGGGGTTCGCGTTGCTAAAAAAGTGGATCGGGACAATGTGGGAGCCGTTTTTAACCTTTGTCATTATTTGAAAACTGCTGGGCCTTCCCGATTAGAGCAGGAATTGGGTAGTGCATTTCCCCATGTCTTGCTTGTCTCCATTAATGGGGCGGATGATGGGGAAACACAATCCATGGGCTGGGATCGTTTGATCCAACCGCTTGATCAAGGATCGTTCGATGTGGCTAGAGTGCTGCGAGTGCTGAAGGCTCATCACTACGATGGACCTGTCGGTTTGCAAGGTTATGCCATTCGTGAAAAGCCAGAAGGTTTCTTTCCGAGATCAGTCGCCGCTTACCAAGAACTGCTTCAGAAAATCAATGATTGATTTCTCCAGTCGGTGTGTTCTGAACCCCCTTTGTTCTGAAAGAAAAGATCACTTGCTGTCTTGATCGGATGGTGTGAGGAGATCTGCAAACTGTTCGTGAAGGTGTTCAGCGAGATCGAGTCTGCCCTGC
>JAYYHM010000206.1:0-6083 GCA_036148415.1 Planctomycetota bacterium | reverse complement strand
GTTCAGGCTTGGCCGACTCAAGATATGTGTGGATAAAGATCCTTTGTTATCTAGTAACCAGCAGGTCTTGACTGCCTATCAATACTATGAAGCAAGTCTCCGAAAACGTGGTGTAAGACTTGCCTTTGGTGAAACGGATTTTGTCGCAGTTGAATACTTGCTCGAGAACGGTGATACACAGACCGCGGAACTGGCCGAGGAGTTCCTTCGGCTTTATAGAGAATCGCGTTACGGAGATCGCCCGTTCAATGAAAGACTACTCGGGTTAGCCAAAAAAATCGGTGAAGATTAGGCCGACGGACGCACAGATTCATTTTCAATCTAAGAGGAAAGCTGTAGGCGGTCCTGCATGACAATGGATTTTAATCATTACCGGACTCAACAAGGTGGATCAGAGTGGTTCAGCAGCCAAAAGACTTCAAGACTGATCGATCGCTCCGACCACCGATGGGGATGTTAGGTGGTGCTGTATTTGGTTTGTGTTCGGCGGTGTTGTACACCATCACAAACATCGCTTTGCGGTACTGTGTCGAATTCGATGCATTCCTCGTTTCCGCTGTAAAAGCGATTCCCACAGTAGTTGTCCTCGGCCCTTATCTGCTATGGATGGTTAAGCAGGGTGAGGTGATCGCCAGTAGCTATCGAATGGTGCCACGTTTTGTGATGGCTGCCCTAATTGGGCAATTTGTGGGCAACGCCTTCTTCCAAATAGCGCTGGGTCACATTGGACTGGCAGTTTCTGTTCCAATAACTCTTGGCACAATGATCATTGGCGCTGCTATCTTGGGCAAATGGTTATTGAATGAGCGTGTGAATCTGAGAACATTAGTAGCGATGTTGATTCTATTAGCTTCGATTATCATTCTTTCGATGCCGGGCAATCATGTGTCAATGAACGGAGACACAGATGAGGCAGCGATCCCAAATACTATCAGTACGCCCGCTGAAATCGGATTAGGTTCAATGTGTGCAGCCCTATCCGGTCTTGCCTACGCCGTTTTTGGGACAACAATGAGGCAAGCTTTAACCGGTGGACTTTCTGCCCCATTGACCATGTTTGTGAGCGGAAGTGTTGGTGCCATTTCATTGTGGTTCGTGTCGCTTTACCGAATCGGATTTCAAGCTATTACCGCTGTTCCTTCTGAAGATTGGGGAGTTATGGGTACAGCTGGAATTTTGAATTTTTTAGCATTCATTGCACTTTCGGTTGCTCTCAAATCCTTACCTGTTATCGCTGTCAATCTCCTTAATGCGTCGCAGGTAGCTATGGCGGCAGTCGCGGGTATCCTGTTATTCAGCGAACCGGTGACCAACTCTCTTGTCATTGGTGTTGCTTTGACATTGCTTGGTCTTGTCGCGATGGTCCAGCGGAGAAGTCGAGAGTCACCCGAAATAGCCCAGTAACTTCAAGATTCGCAACCAGATTATGGCCCCATTTACGCTCGGCTCAATTTAGTAATCCTGCCAGATGAAACCCACTCTGCAACAAAAATATTGCCCGTCAGATCAAAACAAGCGTCGTGCGGATGGACAAATTTTCCAGCTTGCCATTTCTTGGGATCGGTTCGAATAGTGAAGCTACCAGTCTTTTCCTTGTCTCTGTTAATACGGTCCCTATCATCTCCGATCGTAACGATTGTTTTGTAGTCCTTATCGATGATCGAAACTCTTGCAACCAGTTCTGGAACTAACATTTGATCTGCAAATGTATCAAGATTAGCTGGTAAACCGAAGTCAGAGATCGTTTCAAGGTACTCTCCATCCAGATTAAACACCTGTAAAGCATTATGAGCCCGATCAGCCACTACAATCCGTGGTCCGTCTTTGATTCGTTGATCAATCCAAAGACCGTGCGGAAGGCTGAACGTTCCTTGGCCCTCTCCCGGACCACCAAACGAGGAAATCCACTTTCCGTCTGAATTGTAACGGTGTATGTAGTAGGATCCGTAGCCGTCGGCCACTAAGAAATCATTGTTTGGAAGAAATGCAAAATTAGTGGGCATGAATCGATTTCTGCCCCAAACACTTTTGGGGTCAGTCGCTTCTTCCTCCGCATAATGTCCGCTCAGGATAGGTGCGCGCCTAGACCAGACCTCTTCACCAGATAAGGTCAGTTTTGCAATCGCTTTTACTTGTTGATAAGCAGCCACGTAGAGGTAGGGTGTTCCCGATTCCATTCGAATGTCAATGCCGTGACCACCCCCTTGAAACTGCTCGCCGAATGCGCGAAGAAATTTCCCCTCTTCATCGAATACAAAAATCGACGGATGATCTTGTAGTTTCGCTTGCCCTTCGTGAATTACATACAAGTTGTTTTCATGATCAACGGCGACATTGTGAGTTGTCTGCCAACTGAAGGGTTCCGGCAGTTCGGGGTAATCGTGTTCAAAGTGATACTTAATTTCACCATTGCCAATAACATTCTGAGCTGCTGTTCTTTTGGCTGTGAGAATTGCAGGCGCTGATGCTATGATGGAGGCGGATTTCAGGAACTTTCGGCGAGTTGAAGTGTTTGGGGGTTGAGATTTCATAGTGCAAGGGTGTTGGGTAATTCCATCTCCATTTTAATGTATTGAATTATCAGAGTCTTGAGCTTTAGAGCGATGCAGTATCGGCTATTATCATATCACTTACAACATTGCAGAGTAACGAATCTAACCTTGCAAGAACGTAGTGAGTTGTACTTGTTCCCGAATCCGATAAGCATGGCAGATAAAGGCAAACCTAATTTCTCGGACGTGTGGCTCACAAACAAAAACACAGTGGGATGTGATGGTTCAAGAGCATGAGATGAAGCGATTTGGTTTTGGAGAAAATTGGAAAGCTTTCTCTGAAAAAATCGATCAAGAGCGACTCAGCGAGGCGAAGAATTCCCTTCAATACGCTTTTCAATTAGAAGATTTTTCCGGACGTGTTTTCCTTGATATTGGATGTGGTAGTGGATTGTTTTCGCTAGCCGCACTCCAGTTAGGCGCTAGAGTTATATCTATTGATTATGATCCAGATTCCGTTGCATGCGGTGAAAACTTGCGCGACGTCCATGGAATCCAAGAACAGAATTGGTGCGTGTATCAGGGTTCCATTTTGGATGACGCTTTAGTTTCTGAGATTGGAAAGGCTGATCTGGTGTATTGTTGGGGTGTGGTGCATCATACGGGAAATATGAAAAAAGCAATTTCAAATGTTGCTTCTCTGGTCAGCCAAGGAGGATCACTTTGCTTAGCTGTCTACAATCAGCAAGGAAGTGCGAGTCGGAGATGGCTTCGAATCAAACAACTATACAATCGAATGCCCGGTATGATGAAGCCAATCTATGTGCTTGCAGTTGCGTCGGTTTTTGAGTGTCGATTTGCCGTTGTGCGAGTACTCAAATTTCAAAATCCTCTGCCTTTTTCTGAATGGGCAAAAAAGAAAAAGGATAGAGGTATGTCAGCTTGGCATGACTGGGTCGATTGGGTTGGGGGATTGCCATTTGAGGTTGCTTCTCCTGAGGATGTGATCTTGCAGCTTCGCCCTAAAGGATTCGTTCTCGAGAATTTGAAGACTGTTTGTGGGGGTTGGGGGTGTAATGAATATCTGTTCTCTCTTGAGGAAAAGATCTAACCCCTCAAGATGTTTTTTCTGATGGATGATCACGTAATTCTCGGCGGATCCGTCGGGTAATCCATATCGATACCGCCACGGCGCACAGAAGAGATACGGCAAAATTGCCAATCTTGAACACGTTCATCTGACTCGCGGTCAGGTTGTTTAGGTTCGCACCAACATTGATCCAGAGAGATTGGGGGATAACAGCGAGGCAACTTCCAATCAGGAAGGGTTTGAGTTGGGATCCACTAGCACCCATCACATAACTAATAATCGATGTGGGTATCGGTGTCAGTCTTATGAGTACGTGCATCTTTAAATCTGCAACCTTCGTTGTCTGACGGAGCATGGGGACCCAGCGTTTGTGTCGAAAGGATTCGGTTAACGTCTCCAGAGCTGAGTGAAAAAGGTAAAAACCAAGACAGTAGTTTATAGTGGCCGCTGAAAATGCGATGGCCATCATGAGAGCAGTACCGAGAGACCATCCATAAAAGGCACCGCAGAGAATAGATACTGGTGTTTTAGGGACTAAGAGAACCAGAGCCATTGTCCCTGCAAGGATAAACAGAATAGGCGAGGTCGGATCTGGAAGATCATCAAAGGGGTAAAACGTCTCAATACCGATTCCCTTGTTCCAAAAAATCAGGATCAGGGATGCGATTCCCACACCCACAGCAAGTTTAAATTTGATTGAATTCGCCATTGACGATGCAGGGTTTGGATTTAAAAAATGATCTGGCCTATCTGTGATTACTCCCGTGTAGGCTGCTGTTCCCGAAGCAGTGATAGTCCGGATGGCCAACGCTCGGCAGTTAAACCGGCCGGGTTTGGGGTGAGCCGAAGCCGAAGTGGGCCGCGGGGAAATACCCGACTCGGTTGATTAGGCAAAGCTGTATTCCATGGGTTATTACCCATTAGAAAAGACCATGCTTTCATAAATTGCTTTACCGGTCTAAACTCCACAGGTCACATTGTTCCTCCTTTTTTATCGAAATCACAATGTCATCGCCACGAGTCCTTGTTTTACGTGCCCCCGGCACCAATTGCGATGAAGAGACGGCCTTTGCATTTGAGAATGCGGGCGCTATCTCTGAACGCGTTCATGTGAACCGACTGATTGAGAATCCAACGCTTAAAGATCGTTACCAGATCCTTTGTGTTCCGGGAGGATTTAGCTATGGTGATGATATCGCAGCTGGCAGAATTTTAGCGACCCGATTGAGGCAACATCTGGGTGATTTAGTGCAGGCTTTCGCCCAAGGAAATGGAGATCGATTGATTCTCGGAATTTGTAATGGCATGCAAGTTTTGATGAGATTGGGTGTACTGACTGAGGGTGTTGGTGAAGGAGAATCTGAACCAGCGACTCTCACTTGGAATAATCACGGGCGATTCGAGGATCGATGGGTGCATCTGGCTGTGGATCAGACACCGTGTGTCTTTCTACGTGATGTTGATAAAATGTACCTGCCGATGGCGCACGCTGAAGGTAAGTTTGTCGCTTCAGACAGTGCAGTACTCGCACAACTGCGTGAACAAGGCAGGTTGGCCATTCGTTATTCCCGCGGAGAATCTGCCGCGGTTGAGGATGATATTCTTCCCTTTCCTATGAATCCGAACGGAGCCGACGCAAATGTTGCCGGTGTATGTGATTCATCTGGACGAGTTTTTGGTTTGATGCCACATCCGGAAAGGCACCTTGATCCAACTCATCATCCATCTTGGACTCGACGGGCCGAACAGCCCGAGTACGGCGACGGTTTTGCAGTTTTTAAGAACGCAGTCGATTGGTTCGAATAATGAGTGGTATCCGAATTCAGCCTTATCCCTTCGTTACCTAATCTATCTTGCAACTCCCACTATCACAGTTCTTTCCTGCGAGTCGGTAGCGATTTCGAGCGACGAAATCGTAGACGCTCTTCCAGATATGTTTCGTACCGGGAAGATGTAACAACGGTGCGATCAACCAAAGAAGGGGTAGTTTCCGGCAGAGAAACTTCACTGCTTCAGAACCAGCGAAGACACGATGCTCCGGATCTACAATGTGCATTTCCTTCATGAGGGCTTCGTGAGTCAAATCAGGAAAATCTTGACTCACGAGTGGATCGTGGAGAGACCGATAATCCAAGTGTGATTTTCCGATGTCCAATCGGCGGAGTAACCGTATCTGAGATTGGCAGAAATTACACTGACCGTCATAGATTACGATTGATTTCGTCGATTGATCGTTCGATTCTTTCTCCGCGTAAGACATGGTAATCTTGGGGGGCCGGCTAGAGACTTTGCGATATTCTGGCAACACACGGGTAATTGCCCTGTCCTGTATAGAATAATATGCCATACAGCCCCGATTAAGACTATCTTTGGGCAAGCTCACTCGATTGTGAAGAGTCGACTGCTTTTTCTAATGACTTTTCGCGGAGTAAGCGATACTTTCTAAGAGGGCATAATTCTGGTTTTTTATGAGTCTGGTTGGATAAAGTAAGATGAGTCGT